>WRDE01000234.1 GCA_009783605.1 Oscillospiraceae bacterium | reverse complement strand
GCAGCAGCCGGGCGTCGTTTATGGTTACGGTATCGCCGCCGTTGACGCAGGCGTGGACCATCCGCTCTTCGGGAATGGTGTGCTTGCCCACCAAATGCTGCAATATCAGCCGCGCGTCGGTGATATCCACCTTCTCGTCGCCGTTGACATCGCCGTACAGGATTGGTTCGGGTACGGTTAATGAGTCGATCGTGGCGCGGAGGTTGAGATAAGCCGTTTCTATCTGTTCGTCGGTGGCATCGGGGTCGTCGTATACGCTTTTGGCGATATCTAAGAGCTCGTTGACCTGGGCTGCCGCGTCAGGCGGATATTTGCTCAGATCCATCGCTTCCGCCTCATCTATCAAATCCTTCAGCGCGGTTTTATCCGGCGGCTCCGGCGGATCGGGCAGCTCGGGAGCCTCATTATACACCGAAAAAGCATCCAATATCAGCCACTTCGATTCGAGGTTGACCACCTTGAGCAGATGCCTGCCGGGGGCCAGACCGTCGAGCCGGTATATCTCATCCGGCCGGACCCGTTCTCCCGCGGTATATCCGGTGATCTCCGAGATAAATTCCCCGTCGATATACACCCCGTACCGGCCCTCGTCGTTATACCGTTCCGACTGGATACCGACGCCGGTCCCGTAGAAGGTGAATTCATAATAGGCGTTGATGTTATTGGTGGCGCTGACGTTGGTGACACCGCAGTAGACCTCATCGTTGTGCCGGCCGCCCGGGACCTGCCAGCCGGACCCGTACTTGGTGCCGCCCGCCATCCAGGGGTAGATGGTCCAGCCGTCCGGCGCGCGGAAGAGGACGTTCTGGGGCTGTTGGTTGCGATAGATGACACCGGTGAAGTTTTGATAGGGGTCGTTTTCGGTGAACGCCTTATACAGGTCCGGAATATTTTTGATCTGCTTCCCGTTTAGCTCCCGGATCACGTCCCCCTGCTGGAATCCCTGGTTGGAAAAATATCCGTTCGGGCCGATGTTGGTGAGATAGACGCCGTCACGGTCGGGCAGGCCGGCCGCCGAGCGCAGGGATTCGTCGATCTCGTCGATGCAGGTGGAGGTGTTGAAGTTATACCCGTAATCGATGAATTTTTTGGCGTTTTCGGGGGTGCTTATCGAGGGGTTATACACCAGCACCGGCGCGTTGGGCTTATCCGCCCGGCCGAAATCGCTATTGGTCATCGGGAAGTTCTGGAACTGGGTCAGGGTCAGCACCGGCGAGCCGCTCAGCACCGCGTAGTTGTTGACATTGGGGTTGATGAACTGCGGGTTTGCTTTACCGGTATTGATATTGCCCCGGGCATTGTTCACATCGTTCTGGCCGTTGTAGTAAAACTGACGCAGATACTGGGTGGTCTGCTGGGCCGATTCGCCGCCGGCGATATTGACCCCGCGGCCGCCAAGGATAATGTTGTCGCGGTAGATATCGCCGTTTTGGGCGAAGGTGCAGTGCTGCTCAAAGCAGTTGTTGACGATGATGTTGTTGTAGACATCCCGGTGGAACCCCTCCCGCAGCTTGATGCTGGCGCCTAACAACAGATTGTTGTAGACCCTGTAATTGGACGCGCCGTCGTCCAGATCGATGCCGAAGCTGCCCCGGATCTCGTGGATGCGGTTGTTGTGGACCAATGTTGTCTCGATCGCGTCATAGAGAGAGTAGGGTTCTTTGATATCGCCGCGCTGGCCGTTGGTGTCGAAGCCCCCCAGCGACCAGAACCGGTCGCGGCCCCAGGCGTTGAACGGCCCGTGGTCGCCGGTTTCCCGGACGGTGTCGAACAGGTCGTTATACGCGATCTCATGGCCGCCGAAGGTGCCGTCACTGACGTTGATGGCGGCCCGGGGGACATAGTGGATGGTGTTGCGCAGTACACGGACCCGCGCCGCGATCGAGATACAGACGCCGGCGTTTTGTTTTTCAAAGACGCCGAGGTTGTACATATAGCAGTTGCTGACCGTGATATCCCGGGCGTAATTGTCACTCCGCGGCCCTTTTACGGTGTCGCCCATCGAGGTTTTATGGTTGCCGGACGAATCGCCGCCCGGCTGTCCGTTGGACCGGTCCCAGGTGGAGGGGTTGCGGCAGGCGTCCTCCAATCCCACAATCAGCACGCCGGAGGCCCCGATATCGGTGAAGTCGCAGAAATCGATCTCATGGCCTTTGTTATACGCGCTCATCATCACCGCGTTGCCGCCCAGCCCTTTGAACTCACAGTTTTTGACCGTGATATCCTCGGCGTTCTCGAGATACAGCGCGCCGGAACGGACGATGCCCCAGTCCCCCCGGAGCGGCCGCTCGAATTTTTGGGTAAACAGGGTGCGGTGGGTGTTGGCGAAGGTGATGTTCTCAAAGGTGATGTTGCGCGGGCAATGATAATCCCAGGCGAATTCGTCCGCCGCCGTTTTGCCGGCTTTCAGGGTTTTGTCGCCCTTGAAGGTGACCAATTCCTCCAGCGTGTTGGCCTGGAATTTTGCCGTGTGGATATCCATCCCGGCGGGCGGATAAAAATACAGCTTGCCGGCGGATTTGTCATAAAACCATTCGCCCGGCGCGTCCAATTCCTCGAAGATGTTTTCAAAAATGCGGTGGGTGGCGTTCATCTGGTTGCCCCGATTGTTGTCGCCGACCCAGGTATACTGGAGTGTGGTACCGTTTTTGCCGGTGATGATGTAGTCATTGCCGCCCCATTCGCTGACATGCAGCGCCCGGATAAACCCGCCGGCGGGATTGGCCCAGGCGGCGACCTTCTCGGCCAGCTGGGAGTTGGTCACGCTGATGGTGGATTTCAAGATCTCGCCGAACTGATAGTTGGGATACCGGGCCAGAATCTGGCGGGTCCCGTTGGCGACCAGGCCATCGAAGATATACCCGGTCCCGATATCCGCAACAAAGACCCCCGGTTTTGCCGCGTAGGGCTGCCAGGTGATACCGTCAAGGGGAACCGCGCCGCTCAGGGTGACCTTTTCGTTGTTATAGGGCTTGAAAGTCACCGTATTGTCCGCGCTGTCCCAGATATCGGGGGTGAAGTCGATGGAATAAGGCAGCAGATACTCCCCCTCCCGGAGGATGACGTTGATGTCTTTGCCCTGGTTTTTGTTGTCCTTGATGTAGGTCAATACCTGCGCAAAGCTCCGGAAAGGATCGGTGAAACTGCCGGTACCGATCCCGACCGCGGGACCCGCAAACGAGACATAGACCTCCAGCGCCTCCCCCGCGGCCGAAACGGTTCCGGACAACCCGACCGCTCCGGTCAATGGCAGCAGCAGAGACAGCATGATCGGCACCAGCCTTCTTGTGATGGATTTTTTCATGGATAAAACCTCCTGCTTCTTTTATATATAGATAAACAATTTCATCAATATTCATTATAAAGGTGCAACCTGCTTGCATGTCAAGAAAATTATATAAAAGACCGAAAATTTCTATTTTTACGGGTAATTTTTGCCTGTATGCCGGTCTTATGCCACAACTGCGCCAAAAACGCCTCATGATGCTCCCGGCATTCAAACGCGGAGGTCGGGACGACGAGGGCTTTGACGGCGCCGATGTAGATAAAATAGCAGTTATAATCACAATGGATTTTTTCGATGGCGGAATAGGCTATTCTGGAGGACATGGCCGCGTTGCTCTCCTCCAGCACATCCTCATAAAGGGTCAGCGTATGGCCGCCGATAAAATCGTTTTTCTTGCCGCTTTTCAATTGCATTTTTAAGAAGAAAACAACGGAGTATTTTATTAGCAGATAAAACAAAGCGGAAAAAAATGCCATAGTCAGAACCAAAACAACATAGAAAATGATTTTCTCGGCGGAATCGTCATGTTCTGTTGGATTTTCAGTAAGTGTTCTAAAAACGAGAAACGCCGGCAACAGGATGATGAGAATGTTGAGTATGCGGTTTATGGTAGAATGATTCATGTGATGGAGATTAAAATTGATATAATCCCTCTCGGTCACGGTGTAGTGGATGGTCATGTTGATTTCCTCCTCAAATTTTAAATATCATTTCCATAAAACTTCCAGCCCGCTGCGCAGCCCGCCCTTTATCGTTTCGGCACATAGCGCCTTTTCCCCGGCGGTCAGCGCCGGCAGGTTGCCGGGAGCATATTCCCGGCCGACCGACGCCGATTTTCCGCTCCCTAACGGATGATAGGGCAGCAGATGGATCTCAATCAAATTTTCCAGCCGGTTAGCGATTTCCGCGATACCGAGATAATGCTCCGCCCGGGCGTTATACCCCGGAATCACCGGACAGCGCAGAACAATTTTCCCGCCGGCCCGGTCTAATTTTATCAGGTTTTCAGCTGTCAGCCGGTGGGAGACGCCGGTATATTGTTT
>WRDE01000233.1 GCA_009783605.1 Oscillospiraceae bacterium | reverse complement strand
GGCCTCATAGAGATGGGCGGTCAGGTGGTCGGTGATGGCATTGGGCACCTCCACCCGCACCCCGATATCCACCGCGTTGTTCCGGGTCTCGATCCCGTGCTCCCGGGCGGTCCGGGCCAGCCAATCGGCGCCGCCCCGCCCCGGCGCGGCCACTACCGCGGCCGTCTCCGCCCGTTCGATATCGCCGTTCCGGGAGACCAGCTCCACACCGGTTACCCGGCCGTTTTCCACCATTAGTTTGTCCGCTTTGGTCAATTCCCGGAAGGTAAACCCGGGCTGCTCCGCCAGCCGGTTATACATATTGCGCAGCGTTTCAAAGCTGTATTCGGTCCCCATATGCCGCACCGGACAGTGAATCAGCTGGATATTGTGGCGGCGGCATTCATAGGCGATCCGCTCGGCTTCCTTGGAATCCCGCCCGTAGACGGTGTCCGGCGCGCCGTATTGGGTGTATATGGCGTCGGTATATTGAATCAACTCCCGGACCTGTTCGACCGGCATATAATCGGTGAGATTGCCGCCGACCTCCTCCGAGAGCGACAGCTTGCCGTCGGAAAAGGCGCCGGCGCCGGACCAGCCGCTCATAATATTGCAGGGCGAGCAACCGGTACACTGCCCGCTGGCGCGGGCGGGGCAGCTGCGGCTGTCGATATGCCGCCCCTCATCCACCATCAGAATCGAGAGGGACGGCGCCCGTTTTTTCAATTCCAGCGCGGTGAATATGCCGGCAGGCCCGGCCCCCACCACGATCACATCGAAATACATATTTTCCCTCCAAATTGAACACACCAAATTAGTATAGCATAAAAAATTGTAAATGGCAAATTATTTATGGTGGTCTGCATGGCCTGTCTGCCGCTGACCACTTCCCGCTTGCAATTTTCCTTTTTTTTGCTATAATCATATCTATACTATTATAAAAGAAAGCGGGAAAACCATTATGAGTATTGTCAAAAGCGGATTCGGCCGGTTGGCTGACGGACGGGAAATCGACAAATATCTGCTGACCGGCGCGGGCGGGCTGTCGGTTTCGCTGATTACCTACGGCGCCGCGATCCAGCAGTTGATTTTCGCGGATACCGATCTGGTGCTGGGTTTTGATACGCTGGAGGGGTATGTAGCCGGCAACTCCTATCAGGGCGCCACCATCGGCCGGTATGCCAACCGGATCGCCGAAGGGCGGTTTCCTTTGAACGGCAAAACCATCCAGGTCGGCTATAATGAAAAGGGCCGCGGCTGTCTCCACGGCGGCATCGAGGGGTTTGAAAGCAAGGTTTGGGAAGCGGCAATCATTTCGGACGGCGATGAGCCGTCGATGGTTTTCACATATCTCTCCCCCGACGGCGAAGAGGGTTTTCCGGGCAATCTCGATACCGCGGTCACTTTCACCGTCACTGCCGATAACATCCTGCGGATCGCTTATACCGCGGCGACCGACGCCGATACGGTCTGCTCGCTGACCAACCACGCCTATTTCAACCTCGGCGGTTACGCTTCCGGCGACATATTGGACACGGTCCTGACTATCCGCGGCGACGCCGTCACGCCGGTCAGCGAGAAGATGTGTCCCACCGGCGAGATCCGCCCGGTAGACGGGACCATTTTCGATTTCCGGACGTCAAAACCGATCGGGCAGGATGTCTTCGCCGACGATGAGCAGATCAAAATCGGCAATGGCTATGATGTCAACTATGTTTTGAGCGATAGCGGTTTCCGGCAAGCCGTCACCGCCCGGTCGCCGAAATCCGGTATCAAAATGACCATCTCCACCGATCTGCCCGCCACCCAGTTCTATGCCGGCGGCACCCTCAGCGAAAAACAGGGAAAGGGCGGCAACCCGCTCTGCCGGTTCCAGGGCTTCTGCTTCGAGACCCAATTTTATCCCGACGCGCCGAACCAGCCCCATTTCCCGTCGCCGCTGCTGCGGGCCGGAGAGCGCTTCCGTTCGGTCACCGAATATAAGTTCGAAAAATAAGAAATGACTATACAAAAAAAGATGGCATACGCCATCTTTTTTTATCTAAGTTCAACGTTATGAACCGAATCCGCCTTCTCGGTCAAGATCGGCAAAGAATTTATCCAGCGCAACGTTGACCTGTTCTTTCCGCATCTCCACCGCAGAGGAGAAGTCGGTGGTGCTGCCAAACATGGTACCGAACACCATACCCACCGGCGTCCCGAAAACCGGATTGACATTCGACATGATCAACGCCATGTCATACTGCCCGGTTTTCGCGACATGCTTGGCGACGATATCGCCATCCCGCTCATCCCGCCAGTAAGTCTCTACATAGTCCGGCCAATAGATCCGTTCCAGCTCCAGCGCGTAATAGCCGAGGGCGTCAAGCAGGATGCCGACTTTTTCCATCTGGGCCTGATCCCCCGCCAGCGTTTTGGTGACGCCGAAGACAGTGGCGTTGTGGTCGACGCCGCTCATATAGCTTTCCTGTTCCTTATCGGCCTTAGGCATCGGCAGCACACCCCAGTCGGCCTCCATATCCCGCAGCGCGGACGAGCCGGGCATATACGCATAGAACAACGAACCGTTGTTGATAAACCACTGGGCTCTTGCCGCCTCATTTTCAAATTTAACATAGTCGTCGGCCATGGATTTGTCCTCTTTGACCAACTTGCGCATCTTGGCGACAAAGTCAAAGGTTTTGCTGCCCTGGCAGTCCATTTCCAGTCTGCCGTCTCTTTCGATGAAATAGTGGTTGCCGGCGGCCATATACAGCGACCGGGCGAAATCCCCGTCCGCCGCGGTGATACCCCAGCGGTCGTCTATCGTGTCCACGTTACCGTTGCCGTCCCGGTCAAGCAGCGCTTTTTTACTGTATTGCAGCAGCAGGTCGATGGTCCATTCGCCGTTTTCCACAATCTCATAGGGATCCGGCAGATCCAATTCGTCCCACATATCCCGGTTGAAATTGATCAGCCAGGTTTGGGCGGCGTCGAAGATAAAGGAGCCGTTGGCCGCAAAGGTATTGCCCCGCAGTGTGGCGATCCGGCGGATGTTCTGATTCCACCAGATGGCCTCCCAGTTGGTGTTCAGCTGGTTGAGGTCCAGCATCAGGTCGGCACCCAGCAGCTGGCCGAAATGCCACTGGGTGGCGCAGAGGATATCGCAGTACCGCTCACCCGCCATGACCTCCGGCTGCGCTTCCTCCAGCGCGCCGCCCGGGCTGACGCCGTGGAAATTGATGGTGCAGTTAAATTTCTGTTCCACATTGTCCAACACCCGCTGCCAGGCATCATTATAGGGGTTGCTGCTCTCCTGCCGCTGCCAGCGGCCGCTGTTGAAGTCCACCACAAGGAATTCCTGGCCTCCGAAGTCCACCGGATCCGGCTCCAGCTCCGGGTTGAGCAGTTTGGTGCCGTCGGTACTCCAGCCTTTTCCGCTCTTGCCGCAGCCGCCGCAGAGGGTGACAAACATCAGCACCGCCGCTGTCAGCGCAAGAATCTGTTTCATTGTCATATGTATCCGTCCAGCCTTTCCCGGGTAATTTACCCGAATGTTTCTCGGTATCCGCCGGCAATATCCGGAATGTCTTTCCAATATACCAAACCAGCGGTATTAATAGAATTATACCGTGATTTTCGATTAAATACAAGAGGAAAATTATATTTATTCGGTTATTTTTCCGCGTCCCGTTCCCAATCCATAAAGAATTTATCTAACGTCTTGTTGACCTTGTCCTTTTGTGATTCCACCATCGAGGAAAAGTCGGTAATGCCGCCGAACATCGCGCCGTTGACCAAATCCATCGGGATCCGGAAAACATTGTCGACGTTCTGCATCAGCAGCGCCATGTCGTATTGGGCGGATTTGCAGATATAGTCGGCGACAATTCTGGCGTCCTGTTCATGCCACCAGTAGGTCTCCTCATAATCCGGCCAGTAGATCAATTCCAGCTCCAGCGCGTAATAGCCGAGCGCGTCTAACAGGATGCCGACCTTATCCAGGTCCGCATTGGTTTTGGTGACCCCGAAGACGGTGGCGTTGTGGTCGACGCCGCTCATATACTGTTCCTGTTCCTTGCTCGCCTTCGGCAGCGGCAGTACCCCCCATTCGGTATCCATCTCCCGCAGATCCGGCAGACCAGGCATATACGCGAAGAACAGCGCGTTGCCGTTTATGAACATCCGGGCATAATCCGACACCTTGAAATCCTTAAAATTCCGGCCCATCGACTTATCCTGCATATACATCTTCCGCATCTTGTCCACAAAATCGAAGGTCTGCGTCCCCTGGCACCCCATCTGCAGCCGGCCGTTCTTCTCTTCAAAAAAGGTGTTGCCGCCGCCCTGGTACAGCGCCCGGGCAAAGTCGCCGCCCGGGCCGAT
>WRDE01000232.1 GCA_009783605.1 Oscillospiraceae bacterium | reverse complement strand
TTGCCCGCCGTACTCAAACCATTCCTGTACCAACGTATCGTCAAAAATCGCCGACACCGCCCTCTGCACCGCCGCTTTCGTCCCCAACCGCCGCCGCACCGCCCAGCTTTCTTTCAATACCCGGCGCTTCTCCGCCAGCGTATAATTGGCGTCCCACCAATCCACCTTAAAATCATAAGCGAGAATATCAAGCAGCGGTTCCGGAAGTTTGTCGATCCGGGTGTAGATCATCACTTCTTCAATATCATCCGGCTGACCAGCGAGAACGCCGATAATAGCGTTCGCCAGCGCAAGCATAGATTCATCGTTCTTCAACACATCCGGCAGTATGCGCAACAGATTTTCAGGTGTTATACCATAGGCTGGATTCACTAACAAAACCTCCGTTCCCGCTGTATTTTGGCCTCGTGCGCCTATTCGCTGATTATAGTTGGGTGCGAAAACTCATTGGTTTCCCAACATTGTGTAGGATCGAACCAAAAACGGCTCCCGCAGGAGACGTTTTTATGATGTGTTGGTTATCACTCATTTTCATACCCACCATTCACAATAGTTTTCGTCCCGAATGCGGCGACCTGTGGGATGGTGTTATCGTCTCCGTCCCGCAGCGGAGTAAAAACCGGACTTCTAATTTCCGCGCGTTTTATCCCGGTACCCATAAGCAGCTGCAGCAGCCGATCCGGGTTAATATCCCGCCCGATACGTCCGCTCTGCCATTGGATATACTCGTCAACAGCCTGCTCAACGGCATTTTCGATGTCGGCGGAGCTGACCGAACTGTTCCTCAGAATAAAATAGGTAAAATCAATGTCATATCCGGACGTTTCCGGATCATCAACAATGACTTGATCTGTCAGCGGTCTTATCTCATCCGCGTTACAGGCGGCATAAACAGCATTTTTGATTTCTGACCCGGCAATAGACCCGTCCCGCATCAGCACAAATATGTTCGTTTGCCCGGGTAAAAGCGAATTTACCAATACATCCGCGATTTCAAGCGACACCCGTTTTGCATGGAAATCATAAGCGTCTTTCGGCCCGGCGACGCTGAACGCCGCCTGGCTCTCCCGCATCAGCTGATAAAATTCTTCATCCGTCGCCCGGTCGGCGCCCATATCGCTGACTGTTATATTTTCACAGCGGTCATAATAGGCGATGCTGCTGACGTCAACCAGCGTATTGATCTGACCGATGGCATACCCGTTTCCGATAATACCCGGTATCTGACACCGGATTGAAACATCAGCAAATAATTCTCCGATCGGTATATAGGTATCGACAGAAGTCTCCCAAAATAACGCGCCGCTGCGGTCGGTCACCCGCGTACCGGACGGGATAAGTATGGATGTGCTTTGAGCGGCGGATATATAAAACCGCTGCGTGCTGACGGCCGGCTGCGCCTCCGGGCGTTCGCTCTCAAAGAACAACTCGGCCAGCGCGTCCAGATTTACCCCGTCCGCCCGGCTGGGCACATTTTGATTTCCCGCAAAATTTAACAATACCCGCAGTTGTATGATGATATCTGCAACCCACCGGATAAATAAATTCTCCGGGCTGGCCTGCCGAACGGTATCTCCTGTGATGGATTCATAAATAGCGGTCATGATGGATATCAACGCATCGGTATCTGTGCTGACGAATTGAAATTCAGGGTTTCTACTCATAAGGACATACCTCGTTAAACTTAATGGTTTTCGTAATTGTGTTAAAACGAACCAAAAACGGCGCCGCATATAAGCGGCGTTTTTATGATGTGTTGGTTATCTCAATCTCTACCACCGGAATCATCTTCCCGGGATTCTTTTCGTCAAACTCAAACGAAATATTATTGATCACCGCCCGCGGCTCATACTCCTGTATCGCCGCGGTGACCTCAGCAACCAATATGGCTTTTGCCTCCGGAACAGGTTTATCAATGAACCGGCGGGGAAGCCCTAATCCCCGGAGCAGAGGCACCGACATCTGCGGCGTCATCAAAATAATCGCCACATTTTGAAGCACCGAACGGACAGTGTCAGTTTCATTCAGCGTCAGCTTATCAATATACTGTGCGCTTACCTGGTAACTCATACTGATTTTCACTCCCTCAAATATTCCAAAAGATCCAGCGAAACGTCCGCGCCGAGCAGGTTACCGGCTCCGTCGGTATGTCTGACCGAAACACGAAACCCGCGAATCACCCACCGATACTCGCCGATCTGCTCGGTTCCGATAATCAACACCAGCGTCGTCCCGTTCTTTTTATACCGCTGAATCCTCTTAATCTCCGCCGTCACATCGACGCCGGCTTCTCTGCGCAGTTGGATATTCAGCGACGCCTTATCCGCATCCTCCCCGGTAAATTCCGCGAGGGATTTTTTGAGATGCCGCTGGTGCTCCGTGTACCGCGCCGACCCGGACCATTGAGCGTTGTTATGTGTTAAAATCTTTTTGGACGATACCGTAAAAATAATATCCCCCAACACCCCGACCTGCGCCATCAATATCCCCCCAGTATAAATCCGTCCCCGTTCTCCACCGGTATTTTAGCGGTAAGAACACGGTCGCCGATACCCGGCATCCAGTCATCACCATGCTTCAATACAAACAGCCATCCGGACGGAATCCCGATATCATCAAACCAAACCCGTGCTTTTCGGTTCACGGAATCAACCGCCCTGACAACCCCGACGCGTATCATATTCCCTAATACCGTATTACTCATAACAAACCTCTCATTGGGATCGGGGCTCATAAGCAGGAACTGCGGTTCCTGCCGACTTCGCCTTGGGGCTCGTGCGCCTGCGGGCGCGACTTCGCCTTGGGGCTCGTGCGCCTGCGGGCGCGACTTCGCCTTGGGGCTCGTGCGCCTGCGGGCGCGACTTCGCCTGTGCGCTGTTCGTGGTTGGGTGGAAACAATGCCTGTTCGCTGAGGCTGATTACGTGCGAAAACTCATTGGTTTCCCAACAGTGCGTTAAAGCGAACCAAAAACGCACCGCAGGAGCGTTTTTATACTGTGTTGGTTAGTACCCCTCCAAAACCTGACGCAACGATATCTGTGTAGACGAATTCGACCCGCCGACGGTATGCCGCGACTGGCTGACGATATATTTCCCGTCCCATGTCCCCCAACCGCCCAGTGTGCCTGTGATCCCCGCCACCCATCCGGGATGAAACGGGATCGTATAATTTGCCGGCAGCCCGCTTTTATTTTTCAGCCGCAGCAGCTTTTCCGCCAGCGTCTTGGCCTCCGCGATACTGGACACCTTCGCGGTGATCCGCAGCTGCTGTCCGTTTACCGACAGATTGGACGACGGAGAAGCCGACAGCTCCAGCGCTTCCCACGTCTTCGGCCCGCAAACGCCGTCACCCCGCATATTGATGGACTTTTGAAATAATCTGACCGATTCTTTGGTATCGGCCCCGAATATACCGTCAATTCCGGACCGCTGCCGGAACCCCCGGTCGGCAAGCAGCCTCTGCATATACCGGACGTCCTCTCCCCGGTCGCCGATCCGTAGCGTGGGACGCGTCAAACTCGCGCTGCCCGCTCCGTCCGCGTAAGCGACCGCCTCAATCTTCCGTCCGTTCGCCGGGTCGGTATAACTGACTAAACACGAATCATACCGTGTGCCGGTTTCCCGTGTATCCAACTTATACCGGCTGTAGCTGCCGTCGCCTTTTTGGATATGAAAAACAGGCGGCTTTTTTTCAAAAGCGGCCTGCTCAAAAATGACGATGATGTTGTTGGTCACCTTCAGCGACAGCCCCGCCCGCCGGCACAGACCGGACAAAAATTTGATATCACTGGTTTTGATCTGCTCCTGCCGGTCATAAAACGGATTGAACGCCGATTCATACATACAGGTCATGCCGCCTCCGCGGGCGATCTCGCCGGCGATCTCCGACAGCGAAACCGATTCCCACGCCCGGTTTTTCTCGGTCTGCCGAATCTGCGTACCGTAAGGCAGCGACGTCGCCTTGATGTTGATAACATCCGGAGGCCCCTCAACCGTCACCGCGTCCAATTCAAACTGCCCGCAATCCAGCACCTCGTCCTTGCCGTCGCCGCGCCAGTTTTCCCGGATAAATTTCGTCTGAATGGTAAACCCCGGTACGCGCTGCTGAACGGAAGCGGTGCCGCCCGATCCTGTGCCGGCGCTATCTCTGCGCGTCTGGCTTTCAGCGAACCACCCGAGCTGATCCACATGGATCGGATACTTGATCCCGCTGCCGAGATTCAATCCGGTGATATACCCGGCATAATTCGACACCGCCGCTCCGGTCGTCCCGGCCCCGTAGCTGGAATACTGCGGCTGCCCGCTCACCACCACCCGCTCTCCGAACGCCCAGCCGGCCGGGTTGCTGACCAAAATT
>WRDE01000231.1 GCA_009783605.1 Oscillospiraceae bacterium | reverse complement strand
TCTTCGTCGTCGTTATTTTCTTCCGTTTCTTTCATTTCCGTTTCTTTGTCGTAGAACTTTGAAAAGGGCTTCCAAAAGCAATAGTACGTGACCACGAAAAAGATCACGAAATACGCAATGATTGGCCCGACGGGTATGAGGGCTTCTTTTTCTCCGGTCGTCAGCGAATATACCCAAAACGCGATAAACGGCGCGAAGAAATAGCAGGCGGCGACAGCGGTAAACCACCGGCCGGATTTTTTGACCGCGGAAACTTTTTTAAATTTTTGGCCAAATTCATATTCTTTCTTTGTTCTCTCGGTACTCACATACATAACAATACACAGAATAACCGGCACGATGATATCCCCCAACATCAGCGCCAGATCATCCTCCTCGGGGAAAACATTGTGCGTAAACGTATGCAGCAGTACAACGGCTATGAACACGGCCGCTGATGCAAGCCCCCAGATATAAACCCGTTTTTTATTCGCCTTTATCCCTTTGTGATACCATTTCAACTCCCGCGCAAAAAAAACGGGTACAATGGAAAACAAAAACCATGCTATCGGGCTTATGCTCACACCATCCGCTCCTTTCTCATTTTTTCAATCATACCATAAAAATGCCCGAAAAACAAGCGCATAGCTGCGCGTAAAACTTTTGAGTTACCCCGTTTTTCATCAAATGACGGCTGAAATAAGCCTTTTCAAAAAATGGGGTAACTCAAAGCAAAAACCCTGTTGAATCACACCCCGAAATATGGTAGAATGAAAAAAGCTTTCAAATTTTCCATTATTAATTTGCAAAGGTCGTGATCACCGTGTCCCGTATCCAACAAATCGCCGCCGACTGTGCCCGCAACGGGCGCTGCCAGCCGCAGAATTCCTTTGTCCACGATACCCATACCCTCGCCCGGACGGAATACGCCGATCTGCCCCAGTGGGAGAAGATCGCCCGGTCGATGGCCGAGGCGATGGTGCGGCAGGAGATCTATATCAGCGACTATGACCGGATCATCGGGCGGATTTATCATCTGAATGAGAAACCGGTGGTTCACGATGCCGATTTCGATTTCCACACCAAACCCTGGACCCGGCTCTGTCAGGAGATCCCCGGATATGAACAGATGGTGCACCACCACCTCACCGATAAAACCGGGGTGGGGCATGTCACATGGGGGTGGAACGAAATATTGCGGCTGGGGACCTCGGGCATGAGGGCGCGGTTTCAGAAAGCGCTGGATAAAACCGGCGATCAAAAGAGCCGGCAGTTTTATACCGGCGTGCTGATCATGCTGGAGGCGCTGGAGCAATGGAACGACAGGCACGTGGCCGCGCTGAGGGCCCGGGGCATGGATGAGCTGGCCGCTTTGTGCGAAAAAGTCCCGCAATATCCCGCCGAAAGCTTCCATGAGGCGGTACAGGCGTTTTATATGCAGCATATCGTGGTCATCCGGGAAAATCCCTTCGGCGGCAACAGTATCGGCCGGCTGGATTACTACCTGTGGCCATATCTGGAGCGGGATCTGGCACAGGGGATCTGTACGCTGGAGGACGCCCGGGAATTGGTGGATGAACTGTTTCTGCGGTTGGACGAGCGGATTTTTTCGGCCGATCTCTGGGGCGAAACGGTCAGCCTCGGCGGCACCCATCCCAACGGCGGATCCGCCGTCAACCCGCTCTCCCACATTATGATCGAGTCGGTTATCAGCACCAACACCACCCATCCGTTGGTCTACCCGCGGCTGCCGAAGAACCCGCCGGCGGATTTTGTGCGGCTGTGCGCGCGGTATCTGCGGGAGGGCTCCAACCGGGCGCAGCTGCTCAATGACGAGGCGATTATCGGGGCGCTGACCACAAGCGGGGTGCCGTTCCGGGACGCGGTGGAATACGCCTGCTGCGGCTGCATGGAGATCGGCTTGCAGGGGATGACCAGCGATTACCTGTTCAACGGCTGGCATAACGTGCCGAAGATGCTGGAGCTGTTCCTGACCGGCGGGCATTGCCTCAAAACCGGCGAATTTTTCCATTCGGTCCAGGCAAAAGGATTGGAATACTACGAAAATTTCGAGGATTTTTACACCGGTTTTATTGCCGAGGTGCGGCGGATCTTACATATCTTTTTTTACGCGCAGGACGTGTTCGGCGAGGAAGCGGAGCATTCCCGGCCGTCCTATTTAGTCTCCTCGATGATCCAGGACTGCTTCGCCAAAGGGCGGAATATCCACGGCGGCGGCGCCCGGTATTATGACTACGGTTCCACGCCGCTGGGGCTGCCCAATGTCGCCGACGCGCTGTTCGCGGTGAAAAAGGCGGTGTTTGAGGATAAACTCTGTTCGGCGGCGGAGCTGCTGGCGGCGCTGAGGGCCAACTTTGAAGGGTATGGCGGGCTGCGGAAACAGCTGCTGGCCATCCCGAAATTCGGGCAGGAGGATACGGAAGCCGACGGATTTATGGCGCGGTTTTTCGGGGATGTGGCCGACATCTACACCGGCTATACCACCCGTTTCGGCGGCACCGGCAAGTGTATCATCCTCACTTTTGTCTGGGCGCCGGAGGCCGGCGCGGCGCTGGGAGCCACCGCCGACGGCAATCTGGCCGGCAAGCCGGTCGCCCAGGGGCTGACCCCCCAAAGCTCGTCCATGACCCGCGGCCTGACCGCCGCCATCAATTCCTGCGCCAGCATCCCCTTCCACAAATTCAACGGCGGCGCCACCACCATGTGGGACCTCGACCCCGCCTGGGCCTCCGAGGAAGTGATCGAAGCGCTGTTCACCACCTTCTTCGAAAACGGCGGCCAGATCTATCAGGGCAACACCACCAATGTGGCGGAGTTGATCGCAGCACAGAAAAACCCGGAGGAAAATATCCACCTCATCGTCAGAGTGGGCGGCTTTTCAGCCCGGTTCGTAACATTGGACCGGGCGGTGCAGGATGAGATTATCGGAAGGGTGAGACACAATGCTTGATGCTTAGTGCTGAATGCTTAATGATTGAAGAATTTTGTTGGGTGCGTAACTTAGCATTCAGCATCAAGCATTCAGCATTGAAGGGACATTATGGGTATCATCTTCAACATTCAGCGGCTGTCGGTTCATGACGGGCCGGGGATCCGTACCGCGGTGTTTTTCAAAGGGTGTCCGCTGGATTGCGTCTGGTGCCATAATCCAGAATCCAAAGCGGCGGGGGCGGAGCTGGCGTTTTATGGCGGGCGCTGTACCTGTTGCGGCGGCTGCGTTGGGGTTTGTCCGCGGGGCTGTCATGTTGTTGCCGGAGAAACGCATGATATCATGCGTGCTGACTGTACGCTGTGCGGCAAATGCGTCAGTTTTTGTCCGGGCGGGGCGCTGGAGATTATCGGGCAGGAGATGTCGGCGGAGCGGGTGATCGCCGAAGCGCTGAGGGATCGGCTGTTCTATAAAAACTCCGGCGGCGGGATTACCCTGACCGGGGGCGAGCCGCTGTGTCAGCCGGAATTCTCTCTCGAAATCCTGCGGCTGGCGAAGGAACACGGATTGCATACCTGTGTCGAAACATCCGGTTTTGGTGAAGTTTCGCGGTTGGAGGCGCTGCTGCCGTATACCGATCTGTTTCTGTATGACTGGAAGGAATCCGACGATGCGCTGCATAAACAATATACCGGCGTCTCCCACCGGCTTATCGTGGAAAATCTGATAAAATTGGACCGGGCCGGCGGCAAAACCGTCCTGCGCTGTCCGGTAATTCCGGGGTATAACGCCCGGGCGGAGCATTATCGCGGCATCGCGGCGTTAGCCAACCGGTTGGACAACCTCACCGAGATCCATCTGCTGCCGTATCATCCGTTAGGCAGCGGCAAAGCGGCGGCGGTCGGCCGGGAATGTTCGCTCAGCACTCTGCCGGCGCTGACCGCGGCGGAGAAGGAGGCCTGCGCCGAAACGATACGGGGCGGGCTGCGCAGCGGGCTGGAAGTTTTATGGAAGTAACAGTTTAAATTTGAGGAGAAAATCAACATGACCATCCACTACACCGTGACCGAGAGGGATATTATCAACTTTAATCTCTATCACATGAATCATTCCACCGTAAACAGAATACTCAACATTTTCATAGGCCTGTTGCCGGCGTTTCTATTTATCAAAGGGTTTATACAATCCCCACCGGAATTTGATAATGCCGTCGATAATATCATGTCTTATGCTATTTTAGTCTTAGTCATAGTCTTGTTTTCCTTATTGTTTTATTTTGGTAATAAACATCTCAATATTTTCATAATAAAAATGCAGCTGAAAGCCGGAAAGAAAAACGATTTTATCGGCGAGCATACCCTGACCCTGTATGAGGATGTGCTGGAGGAGAACAATGTTGTCATGTCCACCCGCATGGTCTATTCCGCCATCG
>WRDE01000230.1 GCA_009783605.1 Oscillospiraceae bacterium | reverse complement strand
GGGGCTCGTGCAGGATGCTTGCGTCCTTACTTCGCCTGTTCGTCGCGGGACCCGCAAGGTCCCGCAATTCTATCGGCTGCGGAACTTATTGGTTTCCCAACATTGCGTTAAAGCGCACCACAAAAATATGTTCTCCAGTCCGCAGACTGGAGAACATATTTCTTGTGCATGGGTTGGTTAGTCGGCTGCCGGGAACTTGTTGATCTTGTCGACAATATACTGCAGTACTAATCGCGCGTCGGTGATGGTGACTTTTGGGGTGTTGTCCTGGTTTTCGTCGCCGTTGACGGCGGCGGCGTCTAACTGGGCGGGGGTCAGGGTGACTTTATCGACTAAATACTGCAGGATCAGCCGGGCGTCGTTGATGTCGACCTTGTTTTTTCCCGCCGATTCGCTCACAAATCCTAACTGCCGCAGCACGCTGCTGTCCCGGTTGGCGATCAGGTTGAGGTAATAGTTGAACGGCTCGACCTCATCGGCGAAACCGGCTGCTCCCGCGGCATCCTTGAGGATGGCGGTATAAGCCGCCCAGGTGGCCTTGGTATAGCTGCCCCGCTTTTCGGTCGCCGCGGCGGCCAGCGCGCCGAGCAGTTCGGCCCGTTTGGCGGGGACCGCCGCCTTACCGGACTCGTCGACAAATTTGAAATCGGTGATAACCGCAGAGAAGGTGCCGATATCCGCCGACGGCACGCCGGTGGTCTGGATATTGCAGAGCACCCGGTTGATCTGCCGCCAGTTGATGACGCCGCGGGTCCGCTCACGGACCGGGTTGGCTTCGGTGAAGACGATATCCTCGCCGTTGACATTGATCCGGTAGTCGTCGGCATAATTATCCCGTTCGCCGGTGGGGTTGAGATCGGTCCGGGTCATCGCCTGTTTCAACGGGATCCGGATATAGTTTTCGCCGTACTGCAGATTCCATCCCCGGTTGATATACCAGCCGAACCGCCCCTCCTGGCCGCCGGTATCGGTGGAACGGATGCTGATGTTGGAGGAGCTGCCCAGATTTTGCAGCATGGCGGGATACTGCTCCTTCTTATCCGAATCGATGGTCAGCGTAAAGGTGAGATAGAGATTGTCGGGATTGGCGGCGGTCAGGTCAATCATGCTTTTGCCGTCCTCGGACGAGCTGGCCTCGGTCCAGTCGATATACAGCTCGGTGTTGCCGTTGAGCCGCGAAACCATACTGGAATTCTTACGGATGGTGCCGACAACCGGGTTGTTATTCGGATCCGACGGATATGCCATATCAATGATATAGGTCACCGTCTTCTCGCCGGCCTTGGCCACCGTGAGGGTCGCCCGCCCGTTGATTTTGGACGGCATGATTAGCGTATCCGCGATATTGTCCGGATCGGGGTTGACATACTCGATCACCGGCATGGCCGACTGGGAAAACGGCACCAAATATTCATACCGGTCGCGGTTGATGGCGAAATTTTCGAGGGGTTTGCCGTCGACGGTGATGCCGGTGACATAGGGATAGTTGGCAACGGCGACCGGCGCGGTGGCTTTGACCGTCTGGCCGTTATAGGTGACGGCGGCGGTGATCAGCGCGGTGCCGCCGTTGGCCGCGGTAATGGCGCCGGTGGCGGGATCGACGGTAACCGCCGGGGAGGAGCTGGAATATACCACGGTATAGCCGGAGGTCAGGAAGGTCTCGTCGGCCATGCAGACAAACAGGCCGGGATTTTCGACCTTCTGGCCGATCATCATGGTCAGCTTGCTGTATTCGAGGGTGACCAACTTGATTTTCTGGATCAGACCGCCGGCGACGTTGACGGTGCAGGAGCCGGCGACGTTGGCGCTGCTGTTGCCGACCTCGAGGGTGTAATTGCCGGTTTTGACCACCCGCTTGCCGTGGCCGCCGCCGGTGACCGTGTTGAAATCCACGTTCTGCGGGTCGATCTTGCCGCGGTCGACCTCAAAATCACCGACGGTGGCCTCGTCGATGGCCGAGAAGTCGGATACGGGAATCTCGATGATGGCGGTTTTGGTCTGGCCGGCGGGTACCTCCACCCGGGCGAAGCCGCAGAGCTGCTTTTTCGGGACCGCTCCGGTGCCGGCGCCCGGCGTCTTGACGTAGACCTGTACCACCTCGGCGCCGTCCCGGCTGCCGGTATTTTTCACGTCGGCGGTGACGGTGATTTTGTCGTTGCCGGTGACCGAGGTCTTATTTACCGCCACGTTGGAGACGGTGAAGTCGGTGTAACTCAGCCCGTACCCGAAGGGATACAGGGGTTGGCCGGTCAGGTACATATAGGTGCGGCCCTTGCCGTCGGTTTTGGCCGGGAGCAGGTCGTAATTCTCGAAAAATCCGGTGGTGTTGCTGGTGAGTTGGTCTTCCTTGTACCAGGTCTGGGTGGTATGGCCGCCGGGGTTGTAGTCACCGGTCAACAGCGAGGACAGCGCCTCGGCCTGCCGCTGGCCGTTGTATGGCGTCCACAGGATGGCGTCCACCTTGTCCTTAAACGCCGAGACGTCGATGCACCCCACCGTCTGCATCACCACCACCACCTTGCCGTTGTGGGCCTTGGTGGCGGCGACTACCTTGTCGATCAGCTCCTCCTGATTGGCCGGCAGCCGGATATCCTTGCGGTCGGCGTGCTCGCCGCAGACCTTGAAGGCGCCCCAGTTCCGGCTGTCGTTCTCCTCGCGGTTATAGCCGGTGGCGGGCGCGCTGTTGTAATTGCCGTTGAAGCCGCTGGAGGTGCCGACATAGAGTACCGACACGCTGTCGGCGGTTTTGCCGGTTTCGGCGGCGGTGATGCCGGCCTCGTCGATCTTGCTGTCCCGGCGGTAGATGAATTCGACATAGATGTCGCGGACCGCGCCGTTGACAATCTCCTGATCCCGCAGCGCGGTATCCAAATAGCTCCCCGCGGCCATATCCTCATAATCGATCCGGTTGCGGTCGCCGATATCGGTTCCGCTATAGCCGCTCCGAGGCATATCCACCGTGCCGAGAGCGCCCTCCGGGAAGACGGCCGCGTCGGTATACGCCTTGGTGGTGAAGCCCGCCCGGTACCAGTTGACGGCGGTGATGGCCCCGTATGTCGGGGGGGTGGCGTTCAGGCTGTTGTTGTCCCGGGGATACATATGCCATTCATGGCTGGGATTTGTCGGGCTGTCATTCGAGTTGATACCCCACGCCGGCGGGATGGTGACTACGCCCACGGTGGGGCCGTCCGGGCTGTCTAAGTGGAATACCGCCTGATTGACCTGCCGGTTGATGGTGCCGGCCCAGACCCGCAGCTCATCCATCTTGCCGAGGTTGATATCTTTAACCCGTATCCAGGAGCCGTCGCTGACCTGGGTGAGGTTGCGGAAGGAGCCCTGTTCAAACTCCAGCCCGTTGTAATCCTCGCCATTTTTAGGCTGGTTGTTGGCAGGGTTGGAGGCGGGGCCGAACAGATTGCTGCCGCCGGCCTTCCGCTGTGTCGCCGCCTGCACGATCTGGTCCGAACCGAAGCCGATCCAGCCCACCGCCATCATCGCCGAAGCGCTCTCCACTATGATGGGGGTCATGCCGTCCAAAAAGTTCAGCGGCGGCCGGGAGCCGGCCGGCTTGGCGTTGATATAGTTGGTAAAGCCGGTTTTGAAATTCTGCATATCCCGGGTCGGCCGGCCGCTGTAATCGCCCAGATCGGTCCGTCTGGCTAACGGGCCGTAGACATTGATGCTGGAAGCGGCGCCGGTCCCGGAGAGGGCGATCGGCAGCGCGCCGTTGTTCTCCAACAGGATCGCCGCCTGCTGGGCGGCCAGCAGCGCGTGGTTGCGGTTGGCCGCCGATTCGGCGGTGTTGGTCATGGTGTAGCTCTTATAAGCGCCGCCGTCGAATTCGCCGCTGCGGAACCGCAGGGCCAGCGTGCGGATCAGCGCCCGGTCCATGTCGTCCTCGGTCATAAAGCCCTGATCGATGCCGGCCAGCGCCCATTTGTCATAGATCCAGTTCTGGGAACCGCCGCCGCAATCCTGGTCGGTGCCGCCCTGAAGGCCCAATGCCACCGCTTCGGGATAGGTGTTGACATAGTTCTGCCGTTCCACCAGATAGGTCAGCGCGCCGCAGTCGCCCACGATATAGCCGGTGAAGCCGAAAATTTTCCGCAGCAGCGTATTGTTGAGATAGTCGCTGGCCGCCGCCGGGACGCCGTTGACCGCGTTATAGGCGGTCATCAGCGACGCCACGTTGGTGCGTTCGGTGATTTTCTGGAACGCCCAGGTATAATAGTCCCGCATCAGCTTGTTGTCGATGTTGGAACTGCCGGTGAAGCGGTTGCCCTCGCTGTTGTTGGCCGCGTAGTGTTTGAGGGTGGGGACGGATTTGATGTAAAATTCCCCTTCCCGGTTGGGGTTGGCCTCCG
>WRDE01000229.1 GCA_009783605.1 Oscillospiraceae bacterium | reverse complement strand
CGGCTCTACCGCGCAGTGCAGCAGCCGCAGCCCGTCCGCCAGCGCGGCGTCGATATGTTGGCGCAGGTAGCGCAGGTTATAAAACGGGAAAACCGCCCGGCTGTCGGTGAAATATACCGCGTTGAAATCCGCGTGGTCAAAAAAATCCCGCAGCATGTTCCGTCTGCCGTCCGAAAGGGGCTTGCAGCCATACATGCCGTTATCCCCGAGCTGGTAATACCGCCCCAAAAACCTGTCCTGTCTGCGCAGCGATTCAAATTTTTCCGCCGGCAGCATGGCCGGGATCAGATGGATCAGGTCATAGAGAAAATTCTTTTTCAGATTCGCCCCGAAAAGCGCCGGCAGACGTATGATAAAGGCATCCTCACAATGCTCCCGCACCCATTCCTCCAGCATATACCGGTGCAGCCCGTAGGGATGCAGCCCCTCTGTCGTCACCGCGGTGGTCTCATCCGCTCCGGCCGGTTCGGCAAACACGTCGATGGTGGAGATCAATATCAACCGGGCAGGGTCGATCCGGCGGATATTCTCCATCGCGTTTTGAATCACCCGCTTATCCTGTTCCGGATCGCGGTTGGCCAAAAATTTCTGGGCGGGCACACCGGCGTAAAAACAGATATCCGGGCGGCTGCCGAACGCGTCGGCGATGTTTTTGGAGTGAAACAACCCGTCAAAGCCGTATTGCCCCGCCAGATTTGAACCCACAAATCCTGTGCACCCCACCAAAATATTCATAAAAATTATCTGTTCCTTTTATGTTATTTTGATAATTTTACTATACCGCAAGAAGGATGTCAAGCGCAACGCCGTTATGTTAAGCGATTATTCAAATACAATGATAAAAATACCTTGATTTTTCCATTTCTCTGTGATATATTGTTATTACCGAAAGCAGTCGCCAGCCGGGGGGAATCCGGCTGGCGGCTCGGTAATTTTGTAAAAATGGAGGAAAACACTATGAAAAAGGCACTATCAATGGCACTGGTCCTGGTCATGGCACTGGCGATGTTTACGGGACTGGGGATTACGGCGGCGGCAGCGGATGAGGTGTATCTGAAAATCACCATTTCAGAAGTGGTGAAAACCGGCGACAAGACCTATGAAATCTATACCACCTATGAAAACCCGGAGGGATATCATTTTATTCAAAGCATGATCGAGATTTATTTCAACCCGGCACAGATCAAATTTACAAGATATGCGCCGACATATATGTTTTTTGACGCTGAGGGCATCTCACCTCATTATGGTGATGTTGTAAAAGACGAATTCATTGTCATGAACAATATAAGGGATGACTATATGAAATGCGCCGTTGTCAACGATATCGGTTTAACCAAGGCATCCGGAAACTTTTTATGCTTCGGGGTCGAATTGTTAGAGGATGATTTGACAGCGATAGATTTTGAACTGGTTTTATATGATGCGGCGCTGGAGTTCGGCGTCGGTCCGGATGTGGTTATGGTACCCGATGAAAATGTCACCATTGTCAACAACGACGGCGGGGAGGTCATTTTACCGCTCCATAGCCATACCTTCGGCGAATGGGAGATAACCAAAGAAGCGACCTGCACCCAACCCGGCGAGAAGACGCGGGCATGCACCTCCTGCGATGAAACGGAAACCGAAGCAATTGAGCCGCTCGGACACGACTGGGGCGAATGGATACCGGACGGCGCAGGTGAATCTCGTGAATGCGACCGGTGCGGGGAAGTGGAGACCCGGTCGGTCGGCGGGAATTTCCTCCTCGGCCACGTCTCCGGCGGCGCGACCCTCTCGGTCACCGACGCCCGGATGGTGCTCCAGCACTTAGTCGGTAAATCACTGTTGACGCCGGAACAGCAGGATATCGCCGATGTAGACGGCGACGGAGACGTCACGATTACCGACGCCCGGCTGATCCTGCAGATGCTGGTCGAAAAAATCAGTAACTTCCCCAGAGAAGCAAATACTACTTCCAATTGAGAAACATGAACCAAAAATGGAATTCGTATAAATTCTTGTAATAAAATCCACCCATGCGGCGCACTCTAATATAGAGCAATACATTGCTCTCAAAGGAGTGTGCCGCATGGGTTTTTATCAGGACAGTAACAATTCCGGAGATACCAGCGATACATCGCAGGATCTGCAGCAGGATCAGCAGCAGAATCCCGCGGAAAAAACGTCGGATGGCGAGCGGGCCGGCGAAAACGGCGCCGTTACTACCAAAGGCCGCCATACGATCCATGCCCTGACCATCATCGGCCAGATCGAGGGGCATTATACCCTGCCCAGCGATAATAAGACCACCAAATATGAGCATGTGATCCCCCAGATCGTGGAGATCGAGGAGAGCGGCGAGATCGAGGGGCTGCTGATCGTGCTCAACACCGTCGGCGGGGATATCGAGGCCGGGCTGGCGCTGGCCGAGCTGATCGCCGGCATGAAAAAACCCACCGTCTCGTTAGTTCTCGGCGGCGGGCATTCGATCGGCGTACCGCTGGCGGTGGCGGCCAAACGGTCCTTTATCGCCCCTTCCGCCACCATGACCATCCATCCGGTGCGGACCAATGGATTGGTGCTGGGGGTGCCCCAGGCGTTCAACTATTTCCAGCGGATGCAGGAGCGCATTATCCGGTTTGTCACGAGCAATTCCCGCATCTCCTTCGAGCGGTTCCAGGAATTCTGCCTGAGCACCGACGAGCTGACCACCGATATGGGATCGGTGTTGGACGGGAACCGGGCGGTAGAGGAGGGTCTGATCGACCAGGTCGGCTCGCTGTCCGACGCGATCGGGGCGCTGTATGAGATGATTGAGGGAAATTGAGCCGGCAGTCAAATGTACAATGAACGGATCATCTGATCGTGTGCTCATTGTACATTATACATTAAAATGGGGTGTTATCACTCTTGCCATATACTTAGCTTTTGTCCGTCGCTGACACAATATACCACCCCGTCCCGGGTGGAATACCATTGCCCCTCCGCCGCATCTAATATGGTGTTGAATTCATCGTCTATCGGCCATTTATTCGAGTCGGTGACGACGGTATACTCCGGGTTGACCGCGTCCAACAGCGGCTTGTTGCCGGTATCGGCGGCGCCGTGATGGGGGAATTTTAGATAATCCGCCGCCAGGTCACTCCGCCGTATCATCTCGGCGATGCGGGAAGCCATGACGTCGCCGGGATACAGGAAGGTCTTGTCCCCGTGCCAGGCGGTGGTCACCAACGACATATTGTTCTCGCCCTTTTCGGTCATATCCTCGATACCTTTTTTGGAAGAAGTGACGTTGAACTGTACGTCGTCAAAAAAGAAATCCAGATCGGCGCCGCCGCCCAGAACCGTCACCGGGATCTCCGGCGCGGCGTCCAATTGCTGCTTAAATGCCGCATAGAATTCGGTATCGACGGTATAATCCGGCACCACTACCTGCCGGATCTCCAAAAAATCAAACAGCTTGGCCGCGCCGCCCACATGGTCCTTGTGGAAATGGGTGATGATCAGGCAGTCCACCGTCTGCCGGCCGGCGGCCAGCAGATAATCCATCATCGGGCCGCTGTTGTTCACGTCGCCGGCATCGATGATGACGGTATGGTTTTCGGTCATCAGCAGAATCGCGTCGGCTTTGGCGATGCTGTAAACGATGGTTTCAAAGCTGCCGGTGACCGCGCCGCGGCTAAACCCGTCCAGCTCCGGGCGGGTGAAAAAAGCGGAATCGCCGCCGCAGCTGGATAGCAGCAGCGACAGGATCAACAATGCGGTTATCACTTTATACCCAAACTTCATAAAAGAACCTCCGTGCCATACACAAAAGTTTTACAGCTTCAGTCAGCCATAGTTATTCATTATTGGTAATTACCTGTCTATACTCCCGAATATGCCGAAAATCCTCCGTCCACCGGCACCACGATCCCGGTGACAAACCCCGCCGCCGTGTCGTCTAACAGCCAGTCGATTGTCCCCAGCAGTTCCTCCGGCTGGCCGAACCGGCCCATCGGGGTGCCCGCCAGAATTTTGCCGGTCCGCGCCGTCGGGCTGCCGTCGGGGGCGAACAGCAGCGGGCGGTTCTGGTCGGTGACAAAAAATCCGGGGGCGATGGCGTTGACCCGGACGCCGCTTTTGGCGAGATAGACCGCCAGCCACTGGGTGAAGTTGGAGACGGCGGCCTTGGCGGCGCTGTAGGCCGGGATCTTGGTCAGCGGCCGGAACGCGTTCATCGACGAGACGTTGAGGATCACGCCTCGACCGCTGTCGGCCATCGCTTTGGCGAACACTTTTGTAGGCAGCGCGGTGGCCAGCAGATTCAGATCGTTCACGAACCGGAACCCTTCATTATCGAGATCGAAGAAGGTTTTGGCCGCCGTCGCGGCCGTACCGGCCGCGGCATAGAATTCGTCGTCGGTG
>WRDE01000228.1 GCA_009783605.1 Oscillospiraceae bacterium | reverse complement strand
GGCGCGGCGGCGGCCCCGGCTGATCCCGCCAAAACAGGCTATACCTTCGACGGCTGGGACAAGGTGTTCGACAACATCACCGGTGATTTGACGGTCAACGCCAAGTGGAAAACCAATACCTACACCGTTACATTCAAGGATGGCGACACGGTATTGAAAACGCAGCCGGTAGAATACGGCGGCGCGGCGGCGGCCCCGGCTGATCCCGCCAAAACAGGCTATACCTTCGACGGCTGGGACAAGGTGTTCGACAACATCACCGGCGACCTGACCGTCAACGCCAAGTGGCAGATCAATACCTACACCGTTATATTCAAAGACGGTGAAACCGTGTTAAAAACGCAGCCGGTCGACTACGGCGGCGCGGCGGCGGCCCCGGCTGATCCCGCCAAAACAGGCTACACCTTCGACGGCTGGGACAAGGCGTTCGACAACATCACCGGCGACCTGACGGTCAACGCGCAGTATACCGCCAAAAACGTTACCGGCGTGGAGCTGTCAAATGGTTCCCTCACGCTGGAACCCGAAAAAACCTTCCGTCTGACCGCTTCGGTGGTTCCCGCAGACGCGGCGGATAAAAACGTGACCTGGTCCAGCTCTGATCCAACCGTTGCAACGGTTTCTGCCGACGGACTGGTAACGGCGCTGAAACCCGGTACGGCAACGGTTACGGCGACGACGGCCGACGGCGAATTTACCGCCGGATGCGTGGTTACCGTCAAGGTCAGCCAGACAGTCAGACTGGAAGACGAGGAAACCGGTCTCAAGCTGGAAGCCGAGGAGGGCGTTCTACCGCCGGATACGGTTATGGAGGTCGCCGTCCTTGATCCCGACGAAACGGACAAATGCTTCAAGATTATCAATAACGCCGAACAAAACACATCGGATAAGATCATCGCTTTCGACATCACCCTGATTTCCAACGGCACCGAGATCCAGCCCAACGGTCTGGTCAAAATCACCATCCCGGTCCCGGTAGGGTTCAACAAGCAAAAGATGGTGCTGTTCCATGTAGCCGACGACGGCACGCTCACCAAGATCCCGTTTACGCTGGACAGCAATTCCAAAAACATGACGTTTTATGTCAGCCATTTCAGTGTATACGCGATAGTAGAGACGATCACCCCGTCTTATCCCCTCGGCCATATCAGCGGCGGTGACCGGCTCAGCGTCAACGACGCGCGGCTGCTGCTGCAGTATCTGGTCGGTAAGATCCAGCTGACGCCGGAGCAGCTGGATGCGGCCAACGTGACCGGCGGCGACAAGGTCAGCATCAACGATGCCCGGTGCATTCTGCAGAAGCTGGTCGACAAGATCACCGTTTTCCCGCGGGAGCTGCAGACCACAGTACCGTCTCAGAGCGCGCAGCAGGTTATTGAACCCCCGGTTGAATACGCCGTGGATAGAAAGCAAGTTGTCTGATAATATAGTAGCAAACAAATAAAAAGCGGCCCGCGAAGAATTTTTTCGCGGGCCGCTTTTTGTATATTTTAAATGTTCTATACGTTGAGTATAATTTAACTGACTATATTACGCGGATTGGTGCCATATATACCCCCGTTTGACGCTATATAAACAACGACATATCCGATTCCTCGGCATGGGCGAGCATGGCTGCGGCGCCGCCAAGGGTCACGCCTTCGATCAGCTCCTCGGCTTTGATTCCCATTACGTCCATACTCATAGAACAGGCGATCAGCTCAACGCCGTTTTCCTGCGCCATTTTTATCAGGTCCTCAAGGCTGTCGACGTTTTTCTTCTTCATAACGGAACGGATCATCTTAGCGCCCATTCCGCCCATGTTCATCTTTGACAGCTTCAGCTTTTTGGAGCCTCTCGGCATCATCATGCCGAACATTTTGGATAAAAAATCCTTTTTCACTTTGACTTTTCCGGGCTTGCGCAAGATGTTGAGCCCCCAGAAGGTGAAGAACATACTGACCTTTCGGCCCAAAGCCGCCGACGCATTTGCCATAATGAAGGAAGCGATGGCTTTATCGAGATCGCCCGAAAAAACGATAAAGTTTTTTCCGTTGTCTCCGGAAATACCGGAGGTATTCCCGGCAGCCGTCATTTTCTTGATTTTTGCCGTCGTAACGCCTTTTTCGCCTGTCATTCCAATAAATATGTTCCCCGTGCGTCGGCAAAAGCCCTCGATATCGCTGGCAAAGGCGGGATCGGTGGTTGATATTTCAATAATATCCTCGTCCTGTGCTTCTTTCAACGCGGACGACAGCTTCACAATAGGTCCGGGGCATTGCAACCCGCAGGCGTCGATTTTTATGCTGGTCATATTCTCCTCCTTTTGCTCCACCAGCTGCGTTTCGGGATTTATCGCGATAGCTTTCGAGCTGTCGGCAGCCGGCGTATTTTTGCCGAAGATGGAATTGTACAGCCTGTATCCGCCGCTGAGATTATATACGTCGAACCCGTTCTGGGTTAAGATACGGGCGGCGATATACCCGCGCAAACCTATCTGACAGGTCACATATACCGCCTTGCTGCGGTCAAGCGCTGAAAACCGCTGCCTGAGTTCGTCAAGAGGTATGTTTATAAAACCGTCTATGTGCCCGTTGTCATACTCCATCGCGGTGCGGGTGTCAAGCAGCGTAACGCTGCCGTCGCGGGGCAGAGAATCCACATCATGCCAATGGAAGTTTTTGACCTTGCCTGTCAGCACATTTTCAATTGTATATCCCGCCATATTCACCGGATCTTTCGCGGAGGAATAGGGCGGCGCGTAACACAGCTCAAGCTTAGTCAGATCATGAGCCGTCATGCCGGCACGGATTGCCGCTGCCAGCACGTCGCAGCGCTTGTCCACACCGTCGAAGCCCGTGATCTGGGCGCCGAGGATTTTACCCGTTTCCTTTTCATATATGGTTTTTACCGACATATTGACCGCGCCCGGATAATAGCCCGCGTGGCTTGCCGAGTAGGTAAATGATTTGTCATAAGCAAGCCCTAACCTCTTGGCGGTTTTTTCGTTGATGCCGGTTGCCGCCACCGTCATATCGAATACCTTCAGGATAGACGAGCCCTGCGTCCCTTCATATTTGGAATCCAATCCGCAGATATTGTCAGCCGCTATGCGTCCCTGCTTGTTGGCGGGTCCGGCCAGAGGAATGAAATTTTTCTCTCCGGTTACAAAATTAACGACCTCCACCGCGTCGCCCACGGCGTAGATGTTTTTATCGGAGGTCTGCATCGCTTCATTTACAATGATGGCCCCGCGTTTATTCACATCAAGTCCCGCGGCGTTAGCCAGTTCGCTTTCGGGGCGGACGCCCACAGCCAAAATCATCATGCCGGCGGGAATTTCGCCGGTGTTCAACTTAACGGTAAGGCTGCCGTCCCGGGCGCCGACGCTTTTTACGGTGTTCTCAAGGATCAATTTAACGCCTTTTTGCTCAAGGTGCCGGTGGACGTCGCAAGCCATATCAAAATCAATAACCTCAATAACCTGATCAGCCATATCAACAAGCGTAACGTCAAGACCTGCTCTTTGCAAATTCTCCGCCACTTCAATACCGATAAACCCGCCGCCGACCACAACGGCGCTTTGGGGATTGTTGTGGTTTATGAAATCTTTGATTTTATAGGTATCAGGGATGTTGCGGAGCGTAAAAACCCTGTCATTGTCTATTCCCGGGATGTTCGGAACAACAGGAGCCGCGCCGGGCGACAGGATCAGTTTATCATAACGCTCCTCGTATGTTTCCCCTGTATTCAGGTTTTTTACGGTTACGATTTTTTCGTCTCTATTGATGGCGGCCACTTCGTTTTGCGCCCGCACATCCACGTTGAACCGGTCATGGAAGCTCCGGGGCGTTTGCAATGTCAGCGCCGCTTTTTCTTTGATCTCCCCGCCGATATAATACGGCAGACCGCAGTTGGCGAAGGAGATATATTCCCCGCGCTCAAATAGAATTATTTCCGCGTGCTCATCCAATCTCCTGAGCCGTGCGGCAGCGGAGGCACCTCCCGCTACGCCTCCGATTATTAAAATTTTACGCATAATAACGCCTCATACTTTCTCAAAATCATCTATGCTCTGCTACGGTTGCCGCCAGCGCATCTGTCATTGCGGCGATCTGTGAAAGCTGTTCCGCTTTTACGCTGGATTTGACGGTTATGATATCATCAATGAAAATCATGTTTTTACACCCACTCAGCTTTTCGCGGATCAACCCGCCGCTGGCCGCCGCCCATGAGCCGTTCTCAATGATAGCGATGGTGCGGTTTTGGATATTGTGGGCGGCGAGGTCGTTGATCAGCGCCTCCATCGTGACGAAAATGCCCGCGTTATAGGTGGTGGAGGCAAACACGAGATGGCTCCACTTAAACGCGGCGGCTATGATCTCGGAAGCAGGCGTGACCGAATCATCGAACATCACGGTTTTG
>WRDE01000227.1 GCA_009783605.1 Oscillospiraceae bacterium | reverse complement strand
GACGATATTATCCGCATCTATTTTCCCGGCGCCGGGGTGTTTGACATTCATCAGCTTTCCGCCGGGAATGTCAAAGGACATCTGGTTTATGTTATCCCCAATCCCATCGTAATTTATCTGACCGCTTTCGGCATTTTGGTGTTATTTTTCGCGGAGATATGGTTGATTCTGCGCAGGCGCAAAAAAAATAAACAGCAGATTGCTCTGCTTTTCAGCAGCTCCGCGGCGGTGCCGTCCGCCGGCTCCGCGGGGACTGGAGATCCTCTGGGGACCGGGGACTCCGTGGGGATCTCCGATGAAGAGCTGGCGGTGATCGACGCGCTGAACAGGGCGTATGATGAGATGTTTGACACGGATAAATGACCGCAGGGTATAGCGAAAACTGATTTTTTATGGTATGCTACTGTTAAGCCGATTGGGAAAAAACATGATGAAGGGGGTGCGGATTTGAAGGATTTTCAAGCGCTGCTGCAGACGGCGGCGGTCGACAAGGATTCGATGGAGCAGTTGATCGTCTCCCATGAGCATTTTATCCTCAAATGCGCCTCCGCCGTCACCCGGCGTTATATCACCAAAAGCGACAACGAGTGGTCGGTCGCGCTCTCGGCTTTTTATGAAGCGGTGATGAAATTTAACGATACCAAAGGGGCCTTCCACCGCTTTTCCGAAATGGTGATCAAACGCCGGCTCACCGACAGCTTCCGCTACGATTCCCGTTTTGAACAGGAGATTCCGGTAAATCCCGAGATGTTCAGTGGGGATTACGACGAGAATGAACAGCCGCAGCTGCAGCAGCAGATCAACGCCAAACTCACGGTATCCTTTGAAAACGAACTGCAATTGGAGATCCTCGCCATCCAGCCTCAGTTGTCCGCTTACGGATTCACCCTTTTCGATCTGGCCGGGGTATCGCCGAAAGCGGAAAAGACCAAACGGGCCTGCGCCAAATCGGTCCATTTTATAGTGAACAGCCCCGAAAGTATGGCCTCGCTTTATAAAACCCGCCAGCTGCCGATCAAATTAATTGAAAAACAGACCGGAATACCTCGAAAAATCTTAGAGCGCCATCGAAAGTATATAATAGCGGCAGTGGAAATTTTATCGGGAGATTTTCCCGGGTTAGCGGAATATCTGCATTACATAAAAAAGTTTGAACAGTCCGGATGACGCCCGCCCGCCATGAGGGGCCAAAAACCATGATAAGAACGATTTGAATTCTTTTAGGTGCTTTATTATGAAATATATCATTTTAGAAATAAGAGGGAACCGGGCCGCCGCGCTGTCGGAGGACGGGGTTGTTGTCAAACTCCCGGACCGCCAATACCGGGTGGGCCAAAGGATCTCTCTTGAAAAACAGAATAAGCCGTTCCGGATAAACAGGGCTGTTTCGGCACTTGCCGCCGCGGCCGCGGTCATCGCCCTGCTGATATTCGGTTTTTCGACATTCTTCCCCGGTTCCGATCCGGAACAGCAGGATCAGCTGACCTATATCAGTATCGACGTCAACCCGTCCATCAGCTGTCTTGTGGATCCGTCCAACATGATCCGGGACACACAGGGGTTAAATGCCGACGGACAGGATATTCTCGGCAAACTCGGATCCCTGACCGATCTCGCGGCGGACCACGCTTTTGGTTTGATTCTGCGCCAGTTGGACGCCGACGGGTATTTTGACGGCGAAAGCTGTGTGCTGCTTATCGCCGTCTCCGGTACCGGCTTGCAGCATGTGGATTCATTGGAAAATATGATGCTGCAGCAGGCGGAATCGGTGACGGCGGACAAGAATGTCTCGATCGAGAGCTTTATTGTCGATTCTGACCAGTTAAAGGAAGCGGAGCAGTACGGCGTTTCGGCAGGTAAACTGGCGCTGGTCCAGAAACTGATAGAGCAGCAGGGCGGAAACGGATCGGTCTCCCAATGGCTGAACAGTTCGGTCGGAGATCTTTTGGATCAAATCCATTACCTCACCGCTACCGGCGCCACCACCGCCAAAACCACGGGATTTTCCTCCGACACCGTCCCGGGGATTACCACAGCCGATGCGATCCCCGAAACCACCGCTTCGGCTGTTCACGTCTCCTCAACCGGCAGCGCCGCTCCCACCGGAACCGATGCCGCTCAGACCGTTCCCCCCGCGACCAACAGGGCGACCGCTCCGGTTACCACAGGGGTTATCACGCAGTCTGAAAAGCCATCCGCCAATCCGTCTTCATCGACCTCCTCGTCTTCCTCCACATCATCGTCCGCATCTTCATCAGCATCCTCTACATCAACATCCACATCCTCTTCCACATCGGTTACCGGCACCGAAACGACCACCACGACCAATACCGAAACGACGGCCACAACCACCACTGCCGATACCACCACAAACACGACAACGACTACCGCCACAACGACTACCACAATAACAACATCCACCGATACGACAACGAGCACCACATCAACAACCACCAGTACAACCGAAACGACCAGAAGCCGCCCCTGGTGGTGGCCCTGGTAATATAGTTGTTCCCATTTAGGACATTCAAAAAAGGACGGTTCACCCGTCCTTTTTTTTGTAAATATCCTTTTAACTGTTTGCCGCAATGTATTCCCGCAATTCCTGTTTGGTCCTGATGATCGCCGCTACCCAGCCGTCATATATTTCCCGGGTAACCGCGCCCGCTTTCGCCAGTTGCTCGACGACTTCAGAATGCCGCCGCAGCGATTCCACCGAGAGGTTGGCGCAGGTGCCTTTTTGGGTATGGGCCTCCCTTACCGACGTCTCCTGGTTTTCAGGCGCGGCAAACGCTTCAAAAGGTTGGGTCACCTTGAGCTCCTCGTTGGCATATTTGCCTAACAGCCGGATAAAAAGCCCCTTATTCCCGGCACAGCGGGCAATCCCCTCATCGGCAACGACTAAAGGCAGTGACGCGGTCGCCGCAATCGCTTCCATCGGATTGGTAATTGGATTCAAATAATTCACCTTCTGTCTATTTTTCTTAATATGTTAAGGATATCATATACTATACCGCAAAAAATTTCAATCATTTTTTGGAAAAATTTCATTTTCACAAATATATTGAACCGTTTTCTCCATCTTCATCCCCCGCGAGGCCTTCACCAGGACGGTATCCCCCTCTTTCAGTAAGCCGTGCAGCTCCGAAAACAGCGTCTGCTGATCGGGATAGCTGTGTATGTATATCCGCGTCAGGCCGGCGGCGGCGGCCCCGGCGGCGATTTGCCGGGCAAGGCTGCCGACGCATATCAGCATATCCGTCTGTATCCGGGCGGCATATTGCCCCACTTCGTAATGAAAACGCTCCGCCTGCGCCCCCAATTCCAGCATATCGCCGAGGACAGCCACTTTCCGTCCGGTCGATAACGCCAGCACATCCAACGCGGCCCGCATGGCGTCGGGGCTGGCGTTGTAGACGTCATTCAGCACGGTCAGCCGGTTGATTTTCAGTATATTCATCCGGTTCTCAACGGCTTCCGGTCTGTAAAGGGATATGCCTTTTCGCATCTCGTCACCGGTTAAACCGCAGCATAACCCCACGCCGATTGCCGCCAGCGCGTTGCGGATCATATGGAGGCCGGGAACCGGCAGCTCCGCCTGAAAGCTGGCTCGGTCGTATACCGCGGTCCAGGATGATCCGTCCAGTCCCCGGTCGGCAATATCTTCCGCATAAACGGCCAACTCTTTATCCAATCCAAAATAAGCGGTCCGCAACCGCGGCTCCCGTACCGTCCGCAGCAAATCGTCATCCCCGTTCAGCCAGACGACAGCGCCATCGGCCATCCCGTCGAATATCTCGCATTTGGCCCGCAGTATCCCCTCCCGGCTGCCGAGATATTCGATATGGCTCACCCCGATGTTGGTGATCACCGCGATATCCGGCCGGGCGATTTTGGACAGCCGGCTGATCTCGCCGAAATGATTCATCCCCATCTCCAACACGGCGATCTCGTGGCGGTCGTCCAGACCGAACAGGGTCAGCGGCAGGCCGATCTCATTATTAAAATTCTTTTCGCTTTTCAACACCTGCAATGGGCCGTACCGGGCGGACAGCACCGCCGCGATCATCTCTTTGGTGGTCGTTTTGCCGGCGCTCCCTGTAACGGCAATTACCTTTACATTGAAAATCGAGCGGTACCAGGCCGCGATCGCCCCGAAAGCTGTCTGGCAGCAGCCCACCCGAATATACGGCTGATGATCTTCCGGCAGCTCTCTCTTCGAAAGTGCGCAGGACGCGCCGTTTTGGAACGCGGACAAAATATACGCGTGTCCGTCGGCCTGTTCTCCTTTCAACGGGACAAACAAATCGCCCGGCTGTGTTCTGCGGCTGTCGATGGACACGCCGCTTATGGCCGCGGACAGCAGCGACGGGTCGCCGATGAATTGGCCGCCGCAGGCCCGGGCCGCCTGTTGTATGGTGAT
>WRDE01000226.1 GCA_009783605.1 Oscillospiraceae bacterium | reverse complement strand
ATTAGTCATGCTGCGGCTGTGTTCGCCGCAGTTGGACAGCGGGAATGAGGCGCTGCTGCGGCGGGTGAAGGTGTTGGAGGATGCTTCGCAGGGGATAGGCAGTGGTCAGTTGTCAGCAGACTGTGTACAGTCTGTGTTGATCAGTGATCAGCCGCCCGAACCGGCAAAAAAAGCGATAATACCTGAACCCACCGCGGCTCCTGAACCGGAAGAACCCTTTGAGCGCTGGGGCGAGGTGCTCCACAACCTGTCCGAAACCTGTGTGCCATTGTTCGCGGCGCTGAAAAATTCCAACGCCGGGATCCGGGGCGATATGGTGCTGATCCAGGCTGACAGCGAACTGTTCCGCTCCTTGGTGGGACAGGACGACAACAAGGCGCTGCTGGCGTCCGCCATACGGGCGGTCACCGGGAAAAATTGCCGTATCGGCATTAAAAAAGTAACCGCCGGACAAAAACCCGCCGATCCGCTGTCGGCATTATTGCAAAACGCCAGAGAAAAAGGGGTTAATATTGTTGAGAGTTAGTATTAATTTAAAAGACAGGAGAGACACAATATGAAAGCAAGACTACCTCAGGGGGTCGGCGGCGGTCCCGGAAATATGCAAAACATGCTCAAGCAGGCCCAGAAGATGCAGGAGGAGATGGCGGAGAAACAGGCGGAGCTGGAGGAGCGGGAATATACCGCCGCTTCCGGCGGCGGCGCTGTCACCGCCGTGGTAGACGGGGCCCATACCCTGCTGTCCCTGTCGATCAAACCCGAGGTGGCCGATCCGGAGGATACCGAGATGCTGGCCGATCTGGTGATGGCGGCGGTCAACCAAGCCATCCGCAAGGCAATCGATACCAGCGAGGAAGAACTCGGGAAAATCTCCGGCGGGATGGGGATACCGGGAATGCCGGGATTGTTTTAGCAATCCGCAATGGCGGGGGGACCAACCTGCTCCTGCACGCAAATATCCGATTTGCTGTCAGAAATAGAAGGATCAACCTTGCTCCTGCGCACGCATATCCGATATGATCTCATTCATAAATTTACAGGATGGTAAATAGGGCAGAACGTTTACGTTCTGCGGGGGTACACGCTCCCGAACTAATCCGATTTGCTGTCAGATAGGAGTGTACCCCACCTGTGCCAAGCCATCATACCGATCGAATAAGCGAGGATATCCTGCGGGAGCTGACCGCTATTTTGCGGACGGTGAAGGATCCGCGGGTCAGTGAACAGCTGGCCGGCGGCCGGCTGTCGGTGGTCCGGGCGGAAGTTGCGCGGGATCTCGGATCGGCAAAGATATATATCAGCTCGATCGACGGATTGGACGCGGCGAAGGAGGCGGTCAAAGGGCTGGTTTCGGCCGCCGGGTATGTACGGCGCCAGCTCGGACAGGCTCTCGCTCTGCGTCATACGCCGGAGCTGCGGTTTATTGCCGACAATTCGATCGCCCACAGCGCGGAAATCGCGGAGAAACTTAACAAATTGCAAATTGCAGATGGCAAAGTGCAAATGGATGATGAACCGCTATGATTTATCGTTATCGCTTATAATTTGCCATTTGCCATTTACAATTTGCCATTTATTTCACTTCCGGAGGAAAACATGAGTACCTGCCTGAACATCCCCGAGACTGCGTCATTGCTGCGTGACGCCGATACTGTATTGATCCTGACCCACCAGTTCCCCGACGGGGACACGCTGGGTTCGGGCTTCGCGCTCTGCCGCGGGCTGCTGCAGCTGGGGAAAAAAGCCCGGGTGGCCTGCGCGCATCCGATCCCGGAACGGTACAGGTATTTGACCGAAGGGATACATAATGACTTTTTGGAACCGGATTTTATCTGCGCCGTGGATATCGCCAACGCGCCGCTTCTGGGCAGTCTGGATTATTATGCCGATAAAGTGGATCTGGCCATTGACCACCACGCGGTATATGCGGAATATGCCCGCTATCTGCTGCGCGATCCCGAAGCCAGCGCGGCGGCGGTTCTGATTTATCAGCTGCTGATAGAGATGGGGGTCACGCTGGATGTACCGATCGCCGAAGCGATTTACACCGGTATCGCCACCGATACCGGCTGCTTCAGATTTTCCAACACTAACGCCGGAGCCCACCGGATCGCCGCCGCGCTGCTGGAGCTGCCGGTCCGGTATGAGTTTATCAATTATCTGATGTTCGACATGAAATCCCGGGCGCGGATGACGCTGGAACAGTCGGCGCTGGCCGGGATGCTCTATTATTTCGGCGGCCGCTGCGCGGTGATGCCGATCACACTGGCGCAGATAACGTTGGCCGGCGCGGATAAAGACGATCTGGAAGGGGTGGCGGCCATCCCGAGGCAGGTCGAAGGGGTCTGGGTCGGCATCACACTGCGGGAGCAGGAAGGCGGCTGTTATAAAATTTCGATGCGGTCGGACGAGCGGGTAGATGTGGCCGCCATATGTGCCGGTTTCGGCGGCGGCGGCCACGTGCGGGCGGCGGGATGTAATGTGGATGGAACGCTGGAGCAGGTGACCGGGATATTGCTGGAGGCGATTGCCCGGACGGTGCCGAAAATTGGGGATGAATGTGCAATGGCCCCATGAACGGACTGCTCATTCTTGACAAGCCCGCCGGTATGACCTCCTTCCGCTGCTGCGGGATCGCCCGGCGGATCCTCAACATCAAAAAAGCCGGTCACGCCGGGACATTGGATCCCATGGCGACCGGCGTTTTGCCCATTATGCTCGGCGGCGCGACGAAATTTCTGGATTGGCTGCCGGAACAGGGGAAACGCTATACCGCAGCCTTCCGGTTCGGCTTTACCTCCGACACCCTCGACTGCTGGGGGACGGTCACGCCGACTGCTGGCCCGATCCCTTCGCTGGCCGGGATCGAGGCGCTGCTGCCGCGGTTCCGGGGGGAGATACTGCAGATCCCGCCGATGGTATCGGCGTTGAAACAGGACGGGGTGCGGCTGTATCAGCTGGCGCGGCAGGGAGTCGAGGTGGAACGGCCCGCCCGGCCGGTGACGGTGCATACGCTGGAGATTATAGGTTATGATCCGGCGGCGGGGGAGCTGACGCTGGACTGCGCCTGTTCCAAAGGCACCTATATTCGCAGTATCGGGGACGATCTGGGGCGGCTGTTAGACTGCGGCGCGGTGATGACCGCCCTGCGCCGGACCACCGCCGCGGGATTTACGCTGGAGCAGGCGGTTACGCTGGAGCGGATAGAGGCCATGACACCGGAACAGGCCGCTGAGACGTTAATCCCGGTGGATACGGTGTTGGCGGTCTATCCGGTGCTGACGGTGTCCGCCGCCCAGGCGGTACGGTTCCGCAACGGCGGCGGGTTGGCGGCGGAGCGGCTGGGACAGCCGGATGAGTTTATAGAGGGCGGCATCTGGCGGCTGTATGCGCCGGATGGGGATTTTTTGGGGCTGGGACAGATGAAGAATGGGCAGATGACGGTACAATGTTTAATGCTGAATGCTTAATTATGGCGGGCTTTTATTAAGCATTAAGCATTCAGAACGGAGATCACATGGAAACCATCCTCCTCCCGGCGCAGGCGGCGTCGGTCACAAAACGTTCCCGCGCCATTGCGCTCGGCTATTTTGACGGGGTGCATATCGGTCACCGGGCGGTGTTGGCGCGGGCGCTGTATGATTACGGCGGCACCGTGCCGGCTGTCTTCACTTTTGACGCGCTGGCGGGAAAACCGGAGGGCGGGCTGCTGACGACGGCGGCCGAGCGGGAGGCGCTGTTGGCCGCCGCCGGGATCGAGGAATTGTTTGAGGCGGAGTTCCAAAAATTTGCCGGGCTGTCCCCGGAACAGTTTGTGGACCGGATACTGCGGGAGCTGCTGACGGCGGCGGTGGTCTGCTGCGGCGAGGATTTCCGGTTCGGTGCCGGCGCGGCGGGGGACGTGGCGCTGCTGAAAAAATTGGCAACTGCCGCCGGGATCGGCGTGGTGACCGTACCGCCGGTATTGGCCGACGGGGTGCCGGTCAGCGCCAGCCGGATCCGGCGGCTGATCGCCGCCGGTGAGATGCGGCAGGCCAACCGGCTGCTGGGATATCCCTACACCCTCCGGTCGGAGGTGGCATACGGCCGCCAGTTGGGCAGGACATTGGGCACGCCGACCATCAATCAGCCGCTGCCGGCGGGAAAAGCCGCGCCTAAATTTGGTGTTTACGCGGCGGCGGTGGCGGTACCAGAGAGTGGCGAGTGGCGAGTGGCGAGTCTTTTCTGCGGAAAGAGGGGCGAGGGAATAGATTCTGCCGCTATAAAAAGTAATCAAAAATCTGCCGGAACCATCATGGGCGGGGTCTGTAATATTGGTGTCAAACCCACTGTGGGCGCCGCCGCGCCGATTGCCGAGACTTGGATTGAGAATTTTACCGGAAACCTCTACGGAATGACCGTGCCGGTGACGCCGGTGGTGTATCT
>WRDE01000225.1 GCA_009783605.1 Oscillospiraceae bacterium | reverse complement strand
GGCACCCCGCCCGATCACCCCGTTGGCACTGTGGCAGAACCAGGCGAATCCGCCGGCTATCAGGCTCTCACAGACCAGCATCACCGTCGTCTGGGTGGAAAAGGAATACGCCAGCCCCATCGCCAGCCCGGCAATGGCGGTGGCCGAGGCCGCCGACAGCACCGGCAGCAGCCAGCCGTTCCGGACGCTCCGGGCCGCCGAAAAAATCCAATGGATTCCGGCCACGGTGGCCACCGCCGCCACATACCGCATCGGAAACAACGTACCTGCCGAGAGGATATACCCCAATCCGGCGGAAAAATAGGCCAAAAAAGCCCCCGGCCCGCTGACCGCCGCCGCCAGCCCGACCCCGAACGGCGCCATCCCGTTATAAACCGATGCCCGGGGCACAATCAGCCCCAGCACCGCCCAGATCAGCACCGCAATCGCCTGCCGCGCCCCTTTTTCGGACAGCGCATGGCGGCCGCCCTGTTTTTGTTCGGATTTTACTGCCTTTATCTTCACATCTTCACCTGTTCGGGGCTCGTGCAGGACGCAAAGCGTCCTGCTTACTTCGCCTGTTCGCTGTAATTAATGACTATAAAAAAATATTATTTAATGTGTTTTAGATTTTTCCGGGAATTAATCATATAAGAAATCCCCCGCCGAATCTGTCAGAATCGGCGGGGGAATTTTGTCGTATTTTTTGCGCCTGACCGAATAATGTTTGCACATTGCTCGCTCCTGTCCGTCCCTATTGAACAAGAAGAAAAGAATAAAAAAGATAAAAGCAATATATATTTACAGTATTCATTTCATTTAACACGTTTTAACCCGTTCATCACGGAATTTAAAAATTCATAAAAACTTGTTGATTTTACGCAAATAATTGGGTATACTGATTTTTGAATGTGAGGGATGCCCCATTTCGAGCCTTCTTGTATATATACGGTTTTGGTTAAAATACATCGGCATATTTCTGCCGGCGGTCTGCGTTATGCTGGGTCTGCTGGGTGGATGTTTTGCGTTACCCGACGAACCTTCGGTGCCGGAGCTGACTGCCGGAACGACGGCAACAAGTCCGGCGGAGAGCGGTACGGCCAACGAGACGGCCGCGGAAACCGAAAGTGAAACCGAAACTGAAACAACCCAAAATACCACCCCGGCGGCGAGCACCGAAAAGGTTACCGCGGCGGCGGCCAAAAGTACCGCCGCAACAACTGCCGGTCCCACAGTTCCGCCGCCGCGTACGACGTTATCCACCACCCATACGACCGCAACAGCGGCAACGACTACGGCGACGACGGCAACTACCGCTCCGCCCCGGCCGGTTCCGCCGAAAAGTGAAACCTTCCGGGCGGTCTGGGTGTCCTGTTTAGAGTTGGATAAGCTGTTCAGCGGCGCGAGTGTATCCAAAGCCGCCGCCGCGTTGGACGCGATCATGGACAACTGCGCCAAATGGGGGATGACGGCGGTCATTTTTCATGTCCGCGCCATGTCCGACGCCTACTATAAATCCACCTATTTTCCGCCGGCCAAATCCGCCGCGAAACTGCTGGACGCCGGATTTGATCCGCTGGCTTACGCCGTTGAGGCCGCCCATAAACGCGGAATAGAGCTGCACGCCTGGGTCAACCCCTACCGGGTCGGGCGGGACAAATCCCACGCCCGGTCGGAGGATATCTTCACCCAGGACGGCCTGACCTACTATATCCCCACCTCCGAACCGGTCAAGGCGCTGATCCTTAATGGCATACGGGAATTGGTGAACGGCTACGGCATCGACGGGATCCATTTCGACGACTATTTTTACCCGAACGGAGCGGCTTCTGAAAACACCGCCGCCGCTTTTGAAAAAAAACTCTATGAAGCTTATTTTCAGGAGGCCGGTTCGTCGGCTCTGGCGCCTGGCGGCTGGCGGCGGCAGCATGTGGATGCGCTGATCGGCGGCGTCTATCGCACGGTCCACAGCCGCAAAAACTGTGTATTCGGCATTAGCCCTTCCTCTGATTACAAAAAAACCTATTCCCAGATGTATGCCGATCCCAAAAAATGGATGGCGGGGACGGGATATATCGACTATCTGGCGCCGCAGATCTATTTCGGGTTTTCCCACGCCACCGTCCCCTTTGACAAGACGGTGGAGCAGTGGACGGCGTATCCACGCGCGCGGTCGGTAAATCTGTATGTCGGCGTCGCCGCCTATAAAATCGGTCTGTCGCCCGACCGGTACGCCGGCGTTTCCGGCGCCGGTGAATGGGCGGTTTCGGACAATATCCTCGCCCGGTCGGCCAAATACCTCCATGAAAAGGGGCTGGGTCAGATATATTTCAGCTACACCTATCTGTTCGCCGATACCGCCCGCTCATTGGATTCCTGGACCGACAGCGCCGGGAAGACGGTGAAACAGAGCTATAACAAAGCAGTGGCCCAGCGGGAGATCGACAATCTGCTGGCGTACTGGGGATGACTTAGTGATTAGTGGCGAGTGACGAGTGATTCGGGGCTTGCGCGGCGAAAACTGTTTGCAGATACTTCAAGATACAATAACTCGCCACTCATCACTCGCCACTCGCCACTACCAAACAAGGAGAAAACCTATTGAACATCATCAGCATGAGCATAGCGGCCGAGGTGTTGGGGACCGGGCTGGGTGTTTTGATCATCGTTTTGCTGGGGAAACGGACGGATAAAACCATCAGCGTCTTGTTGTCCTTTGCCAGCGGTATCATGATCAGCATTGTCTTTTTTGAGCTGATACCGGAAGCCGAGCTGCACGCCAACCCGGCGGTTATTATGGCGGGGCTGGTTATCGGGGTGGTGATGGTGTTGATTTTAGACGATATCATTGATAACGTATCGGATACCGAACATAAACCGTTGTCCTCCCATGAAACCTACGAAGAATTTTACCACGGGGAAAAGATCATCACCGGCGCCAAAAGTCTGATGAAATCCGGTGTGCTGATGTTTTTTGTTATCGGGCTGCACAATATTCCGGAGGGGCTGGCGATCGGCGCGGCCGGAAAGCACAATATAGCGCTCGGCGCGACATTGGCGTTGATGATCGGCATACATAATATTCCCGAGGGGATGTCGGTGGCCGCCCCGCTTGTTTCGGGCGGCATGAACAAAGGGAAAGCCGCTTTTATGACCATGCTGACCGGCGTTCCCACGGTTCTGGGCGCCGGACTCGGTGTTTTATTGGGCGGTATTTCGGATATCACCGTCGCGCTCTCCTTTTCGATCGCGGCGGGCGCCATGCTGTACGCCGTCCTCGGCGAGATCCTGCCGCAATCCATTAAAATGAGCAAAAACCGCGTCCCGACGCTTTTTCTGCTGCTGGGAGCCTTTTTCGGGTATTTGATTACCAAGATTTAATTAGTGATTAGTGGCGAGTGATTAGTGGATAGTGATTAGTGATTAGTGATTAGAATTTGGTTATCTGCTTGATTTTAATTGGTTATCACTCGCCACTAATCACTCGCCACTAATCACTATCCACTAAAAAGGAGCGTGCCATTTGAACAGGTATACCGAAAAACATATCTATACGCGGAAGCGGGAGGCCCGTCCGGGGCGATGGCCGTTGATTTCGGCTGTCGGGGTGGTGGCGCTGGCGTTTGTCCTGCTGATCAGCCAGCCCCTCGGCCTGGCCTGGATCGCCCCAACCAATCTGCCGGTGGCGGCGACCACCGCCACGCCGCCGCCGGTCCCCACCGAACTCCCGCCGAGCCAGGAACCGGAGCCGCCCGACCCGGAGTTTTCCCGGCCGGACTATATGAACGGGTTCTGGCTGTCCAAAGGAGTGGAGTATTTTATCACCGGCGAGGAGACCGGCGAGGATGTCAGAGAACAGCTCGACACGGCGCTGGCGGCGGCGGCCGAATGGCAGATGAACACGCTGCTGATGCGGTTCCCCGATGACGGTAATCCGATCCGCAACAAAAGCGGTACGGTATTTGATCCGGTCGCCTATATTATCCAAGCCACCGATAGCCAGCCGCTGTATCTCTACGGTATTTTGGACCTCCATGTGGGCGACGGCGATGAAAAATGGGACCCGGCGGTGCCGGCGGATGTGACTAAGATGCGGGCGCTGGCCGAAACCGCCGCCGGATACCGGTTTGACGGCTTTGCCATCGACAACTATGGCTACGCCGCCGGCGATACCGGCAGCATGGCCGACCGGGAGCTGACCGGACCGGCGGAGGAATACTGGCGGGATTGCGTCGCCGACGCAATCCGGACGGTGAAATCCGCCTGCCGGGCCGCCAACCCCGACGCGTATGTGGGGCTGCTGGCCAACCCGGTCTGGGCGCACCGGTCGGACGCCAATCCCAACGGATCGCCTACAGAGGATTTTTATCAGGACTATCTCGACGGCCACGCCGACACGCTGGCGATGGCGGAGACGCAGCTTGTGGATTTTATGATGGTGAAGAACTACCAGTCCACTGT
>WRDE01000224.1 GCA_009783605.1 Oscillospiraceae bacterium | reverse complement strand
ATGTAAAACCGTACTTCATCCGGCAAAATTTCCGCTTCCCCGCGGTATTCCGGACTTTTTTTCAAGGTAATACGCTCTCCGTGGCTCCAGCCGGTCAATTGATACGGCCCGTTTCCTATCAGATACTCCGTTTCCAACCCGTACCGTCCGCCGGTCTGCTCAAAAAAGGCGTGGTTGCAGGGAAAAAAGGGCGACGCCGCCAATTTTCTCGGAAAATCTTCATTGGGTGCGCTCAAGCATATCGTCAGCGTTTTACTGCCAATGGCCTTGATCCCCGCTTCCGAAAAATCCCCTTCCCCCCGCCAGAACTCTTCGGCCCCGGTGATCTCAAACAGCTTCGCCGCATGGACCGAATGGGTGCCGGGGGACAGTAGCCGCTTAAACGCAAACAAAAAATCCGCCGCCGTCACCGGTCCGCCGTCGCTCCAGACCGCTTCCCGCAGGGTGAAGGTATAGATCAGCTGATCCTCCGACAGCGTCCAATCCGCGGCGGCGGGGATCGCGCTGCCGTCCGGGCCGAGCACGGTCAGCCCTTCAAACAATTCGGTCAATACCGTGACCGACGCCCGGTCGGACGCCACCTGCGGATCCAATTGCAGCGGCTCGGCCTCCAGCGGAAACCGCAGGACCAGCAACTCCTCCCCCCGGCAGCCGGACAGGAGGCCGGCGGTCAGGGAAAAAAGCAGAATTATGACAATAAGACGGTAATAACGATTCATGCCGGGTCGTTCCTTTCATGGACAAAAACTGCTCATATTAATCAGGGACGCATAAGCTCCAAAGAATGCTGTACTTATCTGTTACCGTTGCATGTAACTTACACCAAAAAGGCGCACTCATTGAGTATTCAGATGCTCCTTCGCTTAAAACATCATAGGCCTTGCGCAAATCGTCTTCATTATCGAACTCAAATTGACAACAAACATTACCTCTCGAATTATATCCCTCTCCCGGAAATATTCCGAATTGATATCCGTTGATTTCCATAAGTATATGTACCTCCAATTCATCAGACCTTAAACTTTCAGGCGGCACATTATCAGGCGGTAAATCTCCGCTTATCTTTTTTGCGTTAAACGCTTTCTTATACAATTCAAACGCTTCCATTCTTTCCTCGTTACTGCCGTTAATTTCTAATACCACCAAAAGAAAAGGGAATTTTTCCATGCTTTTTCCTCCTCGTTTAATATAAATTTTCTTTCCGCCTTGTAAGATTGCGGATCAAGCCCGCAATGATGACTTTGGTGATTTTTGAGCCTCTGCCCTTAACAACACAACGCCCCTTTCACTCATACACCAATTCCGTCCGCTCGCAAACCTCCCCGATCCGATCCCGAATCATCAGAAAATCGGCGAAGGCGTCTCCCTTCTGGCCCGGGTTGCGCAGCAGCGCCGCCGGATGGAAGGTGGCGGTCATCAGAATCCCTTTGCGCTCGAAAATCTGCCCGTGCTGGCGGGTGATCCGGAATTCCGGGTCGATCAGGCGGCAGGCGGCGATCCGACCGAGGCAGACGATGATTTTTGGCCGCAGCAGGGAGGTCTGGCCGCGCAGATAGCCGATACAGGCCTCCTGCTCCTCCGGCAGCGGGTCGCGGTTGCCCGGCGGCCGGCATTTGACGATGTTGGCGATATAGACATTGCGGCGCCGGGACAGCCCCACCGCCGCCAGCATCAGATCCAGCAGCTGCCCGGCCCGCCCGACAAAAGGCTCCCCCTGCCGGTCCTCCTGTTCCCCCGGCCCCTCGCCGACAAATAGTATCTCCGCTTCCCGGCTGCCGACGCCGAAAACGGTGTTGCGCCGGCCCTGACAGAGCGGGCAGCGGGTACAGGAGGATACCGCCTCGGAAATGCGTTCCCATGTCAGGGCCGCGGTGGACGCGGCAGCAGGGGTATGATCGTTCATGTATTTTTCTCCGGGTTTCTTATAATTTTTTACACCACAGCAAATTGCGCCAATGATAGTCGCGGTCCCAGTCGCCCAATAGATCGCCGGTGACCATCGACGCGGCGGTAGATACTATTTCAAGCAATCTCACTAATTTCATTATCTTCCTATACAGCCCCATCTCATGCCGCACGGCTGGATTGGCGGCGGAATATCCCGCCAGATACGCCTCCTGACAGGCTTCATCCATCACCACCCGGGCATTGTTTCCGGCAAACTCCCACAGGGATCTGGCCACCTCAAATTCCGCCCATTCCATTCTCGCGTCATCAAAATCGATGATGCCGGTGATGTTTTTGCCGTCCCATAAGAGATTTCCCCGGTAATAATCCCCGTGAATCGGGATAAACGGTATATGCGTTTGTTCTTTTATATATACATATAATTCTTCCAACTGATTTTTCATATAGGGAATTTCCGGCGACAATTCCGTCTCAGACAGCCATGCGCAGCCCTTTTCCCAGTCGAACAGATAGTTATCAAAAGGCTCCATCTGCGCAATCGGAATTCGTGAACGCAGCTCCGGTAACCTGTAAATATTCTCTGTCCCAAGCCTGTGTATCCGGCCGAGCATGTGACCGGCGGCATAACAAAACGCGGTGTCTTCACAGTCTTTTTGCCCCGGCGTTTTCCCGTGTATGTAAGGCAATACCGCGACCGGGCGTCCGTCCCACATGAAAAAAGATTTTTCCGGCTTATAATACAGCGGTTTTACCACCTGATCCATGTCGCCGGATAACACGTCCATAAAAGCATGTTCAAACGCTATCCCGTCCAACGGCGCGGTCGGCTGGTATATCCGGATCACCAGATCCCGATCTTTTATTTTATAGACAATATTTTTGTCGCCGCCGGTCAGGCGGATCAGCTTTCCGGGGGTTATCCGGTACAGCTCCGCAACCGTTTTCAACAATGTATGTATCTCCAATGCCGCTTCCCCACTGTTTTTCTCCGCTCCCCCGCTTGCAAAAGTTCCCTTTTCGCGGTATACTGTGATAGACTACTATCGAAATGTTATAAACAAAGGAGCCACAACCATGTCTAAACCGATTACCATCGAAACCTCAGCGCGGCACATCCATCTCAGCGCCGACGCGCTGGCCGCCCTCTTTGGGGAGGGCTTTGAGCTGACTGTACGCAAATCTCTGTCCCAGCCGGGTGAATACGCCTCTGACCAGCGGGTGGACCTGGTCGGCCCGAAAAAGACGTTGGCCGGCGTTTCGATCCTCGGCCCGGTACGCCCGGTCACCCAGGTGGAGATCTCGATGACCGACGCCCGCTCGCTGGGTATTGACGCGCCGGTCCGGGAATCCGGCGATGTCTCCGGAACGCCCGGCTGCAAATTGGTCGGCCCCGCCGGCGAAATCACCCTCGACGAGGGCGTCATCGTCGCTAAGCGGCATATTCATATGACCGAGGCGGACGCCGCCGGTTTCGGCGTGGTCAACCGCCAGACCGTTGCGGTCCGTACCCGAAGCGGCGGCCGTTCCTTAGTGTTCGGCGACGTGGTGGCCCGGGTCAGCGACAGCTACCTGTTGGCGATGCATATCGACACCGATGAATCCTGCGCCTGCGGGGGCGCTGACGCTGGCGAATTGAAAATTGAGAATTGAGAATTATACTATATGTATAAGGACGTGTGCTGGGTGGGCCGCCGGTGTTTTTTGTTGCTTATCTTAACCAATTCATTGTCAAGCCGGTTATGAGTTTCGGGTAAAAATAGGTGGATTTTTGCGGCATCTTTTCTCCGGCGGCGGCCACGTCCCGGATCTCGCTGACCCGGGTGGGGTTCATCAGGAAGCAGCATTGGAACCGGCCTGCGGCTACGCCGGCCACTGCCTGGTCCCAGCTCCGGGTATAGGTCAGGTTGGTCTGGTTGGCCATGTTTGCCTTATCAATGCCGAGCAGCCGTTCTAATACCAGCAGATGCAGTACATTGACGTCCAACCCCCGGGAGGCGGGCGAGCCCTCCGGCAATATCGCGTCCATCACCGCCCTGTCCCGCAGCGTCATCAGCGTCGCGGTCTCGCCGCCGGTGTAGAACACGACGGATTTATCCCCAGCCATATAGGCGTTATCCAACGCCTGTTTCGCGTCTTCTATCGCCACTGTATCGCAATCGAAATCCGCCGTGCAGGCGGCGATTACGGCGGCCGAATCAAAATCCGCCAGCTCCCGCAGCAGCCGGTGGGTCGGGAATACCGCCAATCCGGGATGGCTCATCTCCACCAACATCATCATCACATAATCGGACCCGCCGGCCGCGATCCCGTCGCCGCTATCGGCAACGGCATTTTCCCGGCAGTAATTGCGGTAGTTCAACGCCGTCTCGTACCGGTGGTGCCCGTCGGCTATGTATAGCTTGGTATCGGCGAAGCCGTTCACGATCTGCGCGACGACCGCCGGATCGGTGACTGCCCACAGCTGATGAATCAGCCCGTTTTCGTCAGTCATCTCCGAAATCGGGGCCAATCCGGCGGCCAGTTTCTCAACATCCGGGATGTTTTTATTGCCGT
>WRDE01000223.1 GCA_009783605.1 Oscillospiraceae bacterium | reverse complement strand
TGTATTTACGGAATTCGTTTCTGGAACTCCAGCTGACCAATCCGGCCCAATCCGCGAAATCGATCTCCTTCGCCTCGGCCCGGAGCTGTTCATAGATCTGCTTCACCATGTCGGTATTCTGGATCCCTGCAATGTCCACCCGGGTATTGCGGTCCGGATCCGGCAGATCGGTATACAGCGCCCGGAAGGATTCCTCCTGCCCCAGCGCGGCGTAGATTTTGTTCAGATCCGCATTGGACATCCGGACATTCCGGTTCATGCTCCGCACTCTTGTCTCAAAAGCCAGCTGGACATATACATTTTTGTCGTTGTCATACGCCGGATCGCCGTAATAATAACCCCGGAAGCGGTTCTCGCGGTCCCGTTTGATGCTGCTGACCGCCTTTTCCAATGCCGAATGGGCGATTTCGATGGATTCCGGGTCGGTGATTTTATACCCCTGCACCTTATTCTGCAGATAATCGTCGGGATCGCCCGGCAGCAGGCGTATGGCCCCGATATTCTCCAACGCCGGCACGTCGTTGAGCAGCGCGTTATTGATCCCGACCGCGCCGAAGATGAACACTAAATTGATCGCCGCCAGCACCGCCAGCCCCGGCACCGCCCGGGCCAGGCTCTTGATCCTGCGGGTGGTGAACAGCTCATAGGTAAAGTAGATCAGCACCGCGAGGGTGTAGAGCACGATATAGGAGGCGTTGCTGAAGCCGTACCCGTCGAGCATCCCGCTGACGATACCGCCGCAGGCGAAGACGCATAAAAACATCGCCAGCGTAATGCGGTAAACCGACTGTAAAAAGTAGTTCGGCGCCGACTTTTCAGCGCTCTCGCTGCGCCGCCGGATATAGAGGAACACCGCCGCCGCGGTATAGATCAGCCCCAGCACAAAGGTATAGAGGATGCCCGGCCAGTATTGGAAAGGGTTTTCGCTCCGGAATAAAAACCTAACGGAGCCGAAAACCGACCCGGTCACGATATTGTATCTGCCGTCCAACAGCGGGAACAGGGACATATTGTCGACGATCCACAGGGAGGTCGCCGCCGCCGAGGTGAAGGCGGTGGTGACAAACCGGGGCATAAAGATCAGCAGCAGCGAGACAATCACATTGGTGAAGCCGGTGCCGGTCACCGTCATCGCCAGCGCCACCGACGCCAGCACCAAAAACGAAGCCGCCATAATCCCGAGCATAAAGACCAATGAGCTGGCCAGATTGATGAAAAAATATTTGCTCAAAAATACCCAGAAGATCAGGGTGACGCCGTTCGAGATGATAATCGCGGCCATGACCCAGGTCAGCGCGGCGGCGAAAAAGCTCATAAACTGGCATACCCGGGGAGCGGGCAGCGCGTGGTAGAAATCGCTGGCGTTGCGGTGGTTCAGATACCGGAACATCACCAATGCCAGCAGCGGCGCGACCACGCAGTAGGCCAGTATCAGCAGATAATTGTCGGTGGAGGCCTGTCGGACCGACGGTTTATCGGCGCTGTAGGACAGAATATCGATCAGCGAGGTCAGCGGCGGCAGGATCGACAGCACGGTCAATATCACGGTGGCGGTGATCCCCACCATCTTCAGCTGCCGTATCCCCTCAAGATAGATTTTACCGTCAAAAACGCGTTTTTTTGTCAAAGCAGAGTTCATACCGCCGCGCCTCCTTCCGAACGTGCGCCCGTGGGGGCGTCGTTCAATATATCGTCGAATACATAGCCGAGCGCTTCCATCTCATAGGTAAACACCTCTTCTAATGTCAGCGGCAGGATATCCATCAGCAGCGGCTGCATCGCCTGCAGCCGCCAGACCGTCTCATCCCGGTCGCCCCGGACGATCATGTTGGTGACCGACCCGCGTTTGGCGAAGTGCATCAGATCGATCCCCGCGAATTTCTCCCGGTCATATTCGCCGGAAAAGGCGATCTGCACCTTGAACAGCGAGGTTTTCAGGTTGGTGACGTCGCTCTCCAGCACCATCCCGCCCTTGTGCAGCAGCGCCAGCTGGTCGCAGGTATCCTCCAGCTCCCGCAGCGAATGGGAGGTGATGATGGCGGTGGCGTTGCGGTCGGCTACGTCCTGACAGACCAATCCGCGCACTAAATTCCGCATCACCGGATCCAGCCCGTCAAAGGTCTCGTCGAAAAAAATGTATTTCGGCTTGGTGCAGAGGGCGAGAATAGTGGCCGCCTGCCGGCGCATACCTTTGGAAAAGGTGCCGGCCGAACGGGTATAGGGGAGACCGAAGGACGCGGTCAGCTCGGCGCAGCGCTTGGCGTCGAAATCCGGATAGACCGCGCCGTACAGCTCGGACATCCGTTTGATTGAAGCGCCGGGCAGAAAATACAGCTCATCCGGCACATAGGCGATCTGCCTCTTGGTCGCCTCGTTGTCAAAAATCGGTTCCCCGTCGATGGCGACGCTGCCGCCGTCGGCCTTGTAAACGCCGGTCATCAGCCGGATCAGGGTGGACTTGCCGGCGCCGTTGGAGCCGACCAGCCCGTAAATGCACCCGTCGGCAATGGTACAGCTGATCTCATTCAACGCGGTAAATCCGTCAAACCGCTTGGTAAGATTAGACGCTTGGATCATACAGTTTCTCCTCCTCTGTCTGATTTCTGATTTCTAAGCTCTGATAAGCCCGCCGGACATGTTCCTCCACAACCGACTGTGGTGCCCCGGCCAGCGCCAGTTCCTCCAACATCCGGTCCAGCGCCGTCAGATTGCTCCGCTTACGTTTGCTGAGCAGCGCGGCGGCGTCTTCGGCGATAAAGCTGCCCCGCCCCGGCACCGCTTGTGTCAGCCCCCGGCTACCCAACTCGGAAAAGGCCTTCTGGATGGTATTGGGGTTGATATACAGCTGCGCCGACAGGTTGCGGACCGACGGGATCTGGTCGCCGGCTTTTAAGATACCGGTGAGGATAAACCGCTCGGCCTGATCCACCAACTGCTCGGAAACCGGCTGCCGCGACATGGCATCAATGGTGAACATCCCATCCCTCCTTTCAGGAAGTTAAAAGAATTAAGTGTACTGTCACAAATAGGACATCTAATTCATACCACAAACCTTTTCGTTTGTCAAGCGGATTTTGTGAAAAACACGACAAACACATAAGTTAAAAATTTGTGAACAAAACAGTTGCTCATGCACATTTTCGTGCGTAAGGGCGGGCCTTGTGTCCGCCCGTGCGTACAATTAATTTCTACCACGGGCGGGCACAAGGCCGCCCCTACGCAAAACAGGAATAGCGTGAATATATCCAACCAAATTGGATTGCCCTGTTCAAGCGTATTTTCAACTTGACATTTACAGCGAAATCACATATATTTTATAGTATCATAAAAACTGAGATTGAGAATAGGGGATAAACACATGCGGATTGTGGTTTTGGCCGGCGGTACCAGCGCCGAGCGGGATGTGTCGCTATCTTCCGGTGCCCGGGTACGGCAGGCGTTGTGTGAGCGCGGCCATCTGGCGGTGCTGGCGGATGTATATCTGGGGATCGATCTCCCGGAGCTGGATCCGGACGAATATTTTGAAACGGCGGGAAGGGCGGCGGCCGAGACCGGCAAGGTCGCCGAATCGGTACCGGATATCGCCCAAATCAAGGCGGCGCGGCCGGTTTCCGGCGACGGATTTTTCGGCCGGCACATCCTGAACATCTGTAAAGCCGCAGACCTTGCCTTCATGGCGCTGCACGGCGAAAACGGCGAAAACGGCCGGATACAGGCCGCTTTTGACCTGTTGGAGATCAAATATACCGGCTCCGGCCATCTGGCCAGCGCGCTGGCGATGGATAAGGGGTTGGCCAAGAAATTGCTGCGCTCCCATAACCTGCCGGTGCCGGCCGGTTGTGTATTGAACAAGGCGGAACTACCACATATAGATGTAAAGGCGATCGACTTGCCATGCGTGGTGAAGCCCTGCTGCGGCGGTTCCAGCATCGGCGTGTCCATCGCCCACACATCGGCGGAGTTGGAAAAGGCGTTGGCCGAGGCGTTCCGGTATGAGGATACCGTGATCGCCGAGGATTACATCGCCGGCCGGGAATTTTCGGTAGGCGTTATCGCCGGCCGGGCGCTGCCGGTGATCGAACTGATCCCGAAAGAAGGGTTTTATGACTATAAAAACAAATACCAGCCGGGGCTGACCGAAGAAATCTGTCCGGCCCGGATCGAAGAGCCCAAAGCGCGGGAGATGCAGGAGATTGCGGCGGCGGTCCATGCCGCGTTGGGGTTGGAGGTCTATTCCCGGGTGGATTTTATGATGTCCCAAGCCGGCGAAATCTTCTGCCTCGAAGCCAACACCCTGCCGGGCATGACCCCGACCAGCCTGATCCCGCAGGAAGCCGCAGTAGAGGGGATATCCTACGGCGAGCTGTGCGAATTAATTATCAGCGAATCGCTAAAAAGGTGGGCGTAGGCCGCCCCTTTGATTCATAAAAGATTGTTTTTTGGGGGCGGCCATTGAAGTTTTGGGG
>WRDE01000222.1 GCA_009783605.1 Oscillospiraceae bacterium | reverse complement strand
TTTGCCGTAGTTCATGATGCGGCAGGCGGGCGGTTTGGCCATCGGCGCGACCAATACCAAGTCCAGATCCCGCTCGTCAGCGATTTTCTGGGCGTCCCGGGCGGACATGATCCCGAGCTGCGCGTTGTTTTCATCCACCACCCGGACCTCCGCCTCGCGGATCTGTTCATTGATCAGCATCTCTTTGTTCGCGATAACTTACACACCCCCATGTAATTACGGGCGGCTTGCGCCCTCAGGCAATATACGCCTGTTCACAAAAAAACACGGACAGAAACCCCTTCTGCCCGTGTTAAACTACACATGAAAACTCCGCGTTCCGCGGTTACTTCCACATATTGACCTGCCGGGAACAAAATCCGCGGAGGTGAGAACGGGCTGACGTTCTGCTTTGTTGTATTGCGGGGTTGAGTATAGCAGGGTTTTGGCGCGTTGTCAAGGGTTTTTGGCAATTTTCATTGTTGGGATTCATTTTTTTATAAAAAACATCTTGTTTTTTTATTTTCGATGTGGTATACTGCCAATAAGCTGAAGGCGGAAAGAATACCGCGGTGTTCCCCGTCGGCTCCCAAAGGACAAAAGAATACCAAAGCAGGCGCAGATGTTAACGCCATCCACGCCCTGTTTAAAAGGTGACTCGACCACCCCAAAAACAACCGAATTACCGGCACCTTGGCCCCCACAGTATAGCACAAAAATCAATGTGCCGTCAACGAAGTTGTTTGCCGTTTGAATTTTCAAGCACACGGGGTGTTTATCCCTGTGTGTTTTTTTGTGCCGGCGGGAGCCATCAGCCGGGGGCCGCCCGGCTGATGGCTCCCGATATTTTATTGATTTTTGGAGGTAGAAAGGGTATGGAAAAGGCGATTTCAATCTTAATGGCGTTAGCAATAGTTTTGGCGATGTCCACAGGGCTGAGTATCACGGCGGAGGAAGATGTATATTTAAAAATTACGGTTTCGGATGTTGTGCAGACCGAAGACGATACCTATCTGATTTATACCACCTATGAGAATACGGGCGGGTATCATTTCATACAAGGTGAGATTCGGGTCAATTTCGATCCGGACCAGATAGCATTCATAAAATTTTCGAACCGTTGGGGTTCCCTTTATGGTGTCCATGCAAGTTTCGGCATTCCCGGAAAGGGTTTTGATATCTTAAATAATATCATAAATAATGCAGAGTCAGATTATCTATTATCTATACTTGTCCATCATACCGGTGTACCCGAAACTTCCGGTGACTTTTTATGCTTCGAGTTTGAACTGTTAAACAGCGATTTGACCGAAATAGATTTTGACATCTCCCTTTATGGTGTGGCGTTTGAAATAGGTATCAGCCCATTGCCACCTATTTATAAATTGCCGGATGACAATATCATTTTCGTCAATAACGATAACGGCAAGATAGCATTGTCACCTGCCGGCGCGCACACCCACACACCCGGCGAATGGGAAATCATACAGGCCGCCACTTGTGAGGAAGCCGGCACACAGGTTAAAAAATGTACCGAATGTGATGAGATACTGGAAACCGAGGAAATCGCCGCGCTCGGTCACGATTTCGGTGAATGGACAGTGGTGACCCCCGCGACAGTTATCGCCGAAGGATTGGAAAGACGCGTATGCAGCCGTTGCGGCGAAGAAGAGACCTGTGTGATTCCAAAGCTTCCGATCTTCTTCGGCCAGGTCTCCGGCTCCGGTACCCTCAACATCACCGATGCCCGGATGCTGCTCCAGCACTTAGTCGGCAAAGCCCTCCTGACCCCCGAACAGCAGGCGATCGCCGACGTGGACGGCGACGAAAATGTCACCATCACCGACGCACGGCTGATTCTGCAGAAACTCGTGGGGAAAATCGATAAATTTCCAGCCGAGCAATAATTGTGCTTATGTGACACTGATTGAAGTATCCCATGTGTTAAAGCGCAGAACAAAAATATGTTCGCCAGTCCGCAGACTGGCGAACATATTTATTGTGTATGTGTTGATTAGTGCTCAGCAGGGAACCGGTCAATCTTCTCCACCAGATACTGCAGCACCAGCCGGGCGTCGTTTATCGTCACTTTCGGCGCGCCGTTTTCGACGGTACCGTTGACCGCCGCGGCGGCGTAGGCGGCCGGGTCGAGGTCGATTTTTTCCACTAAATATTGCAGGATCAGCCGGGCGTCGGTGACGGTGATCCGGTCCTTGTTCGGCGCGGTATCCACGAAGCCCCATTTCCGCAGCGCTTTCCAGGCGCTCTCCAGCGCGGTTTCGGCGGCGTCCACCGCGGCCTGGTCGGTGCCGAGGTCATTCAGCAGGGCTTGCGCCGTTTGCAGCGCCTTGGTAAAGGCGTTCCAGGACAGGCCGGTAAAGCCCTCGTTGGCCTGATTTTTTACCGCGTTCACCAAGGCCTCCAGCGCGGTCCTGTCGACGGTCGGCGCTTTTTGGACCATCTTGCGGGTGACCAACGCGTAATCCACCACGAAAGTGGTCCGGCCGGCCGGACCGCCCGCGCTGGCGGCCACATCCAACCATATCCCGCGGGCGCCGAACGCGTTGTCCTGGAATTCCGACGGGAACAGTATCGGATCGCTGGACGCGATTTCGTTGTACGCGTCGTCACTGAGTGTCACGGTGTAGGTTTTCGCGCTGATGTCCCGCAGGTCGATATCAATCCCCAACCGGTACCAGGTGTTGGTGTTCCATCCGGTGATAAGCTTTTCATCCGCCATCAGCGCGAAATTCTGCCGCAGGAAGGTGGCCACGTCGATGGAATCCACATTGTCCATCACCATCGAGATGGTGATTTCGGAATATCCGTCGCCGGAAATGCTGCGGATCTGCTCGATATTCATCCGCAGCTCAATATGATATTGGGAATTGGGCAGCCCGGCCGGCATCAGCGCGGCGCTGCTCTGGAAAAACGCCCGGGCGGCCTGTTCGTTCATCGACAGGACCGCCTGCTCGTTGAGGATCCGGACGCTGCTGTTGGCGCTGGCGCCGGATACCGCATTGAAGGAGCCGGCGTTGCTGCCGCTGACCACCGGCACGTTGGTGATACCGTTGGTGGTCCGGATCGGATAGTCCCGGAAGGTCTCCACAAATTCCAGCGTCGAGAAGGAATCAAAAATTACGTTGTCCGGCGTGTTCCATGCTGACCGCCAGAGCAGCCAGTGCTGCGCGTTGGTTGCGGTGAGGTTGCTCATCTGGACCGGGAAGAAGAACCCCTTGACCGAGATGTTTCCGATAGCGCCCTCCACCAACCGGTTGACCGAGCGGTTCATGGTGTTGCCGCCGACCAAGTTCAGCCTGCCGTTGTTGCCCAGAGTGGTGAAGCTGTTGCTTTGGGTACTGGCCTCATAGTCGCTGTTATAGATGTTCATCACGCCGCCGTCGGCCCGGATAAAGGCCGCCGGAACCCCCCAGCAGTCCATGTTGTAGATATTTACCGTATCCTTGAAGCTTGAATGGGTATACAGATGGTAGTATTCGGTGACGGTGTTGTTGCCGTGCCGGAGGCTGACCACCTGCGGGTTGATGATATCCATCTCGCCGATGGCCCGGAACTCCAAACCGATAGCGGCGGCGTCGATGGCGTTGCCGACAAACCAGCCGTTGGCCGCTTTCCCGTTTTCCGCGGTGAACAGGAAGCCGTTTTTGCCGCGGTAGGAGAAGTTGTTATAAAGGACCTGATCCACCACGTCGCTGGTCTCGAAGAAGATCATGTTCTTCTGGGTGTAATCGTTGAGGAATCTGGCTTCGTAATTGGGGGAATTGGCCGACGTGGGCGAATTCGGCCAGGTGCCGTATTTGCTCTCGGCGCCGTTCAGCAGCGCACCGGTGTTGAACTGCAGGTTGCCGATAAAACCGCCTGTTGAGCCGCCGCCCACCTGGATGACGTTTTTGTAGCAGAATCCGGCCAAAAATTCGACATAATGGTTGTCGCAGCGGTAGGTTTTCAGGTCGAAGCCGTTATAGCCGTTGCGGATCGAGACGTTGACGATATAGATATCCTTGCCGCGCCCCTGTACCGCGTAGGGATAGGATTTCAGGTTGGCGACGTTGACATATTCCTGTTCGGGATAGTCGAAGATGATGCCGCGGAGCCCGGCGCCCTCCTGCAGAATGACGGTTGGCGGGGCAGAGGTCTGGTTCGCGCCGCCGTAGACCCGGAAGATGGTGCCGATCTTTATCGGGATCCGGCCGATATCCACCGCGCCGCGCAGCTCGACGCCGGTGGGGACGGTCAGGCTGCCGTCGATCCGGTAGGCCCGTCCGGGGGAGGTGGTGATCGGGCTGCCGGGCAGGAAAACGATACCGCCGCCGTCCGCCGCCGCCTCGTCCAATTTTTCCTGGATCGCGTCGGTGGCGTCGTTCGCGCCGGTGATATCGGCGTATTCGACGATATACAGCGCCGCTCTGGCGGGTTTGGCGGTTCTGGGTGCCGCCTGTTCCGGCTTCAGCAGGTCCGGCATATGGATATCCAGCGGCT
>WRDE01000221.1 GCA_009783605.1 Oscillospiraceae bacterium | reverse complement strand
TGATCGGCGGGGGTGTCCTGCCGGAGCACGGCATAATAATAGGTCGGCAGCGGGTATGAGCCGTCTTGGATGGTTTCCTTATTTGGCGCCACGCCGTCCACCCACAGCAGCTTCACCCCCGGCAGATTGTACATATCGGTGGCGTAGTAAAAGACCGAAAATCCCAGCGCCGATTCGGCGTTGTCGTAGTCGGCGATGGCTTCGACCAATCCGCCCATATCCGCCGGTTTCAATTCCACCGGCGGGTTTGTGGGGACAATATTCTTCATCAGCAGCTTCAAAAACAACGTCTGGCTGCCGGAATTGCCCTGCCGCTGGAAGGCTTTGATCTCGGCGTCGCTGCCGCCGAGATCCTTCCAGTTGGTGATTTTATCGGTGTAGATATCTATCAGCTGCTGCTGGGTCAGCGAATTGACCGGGTTTTTCTTGTTGACCAAAAAGATCAGCGCGTCTTTTACCACCGGAATCACCTCAAGGGTGACGCCGCTGTCAGTTGCGTACTGCGACTCATCCTCCGAGGGGTAGGTGACAAAAATCAGGTCGGCCGCCCCGTCGACTAAGTTCCGGTAAGCGGCGTCGGTCCGGTTGTGCCGGATCTTTTCGGCGGCCTGATCGTCGTCCAAACCCAGAAAATGCTTGGCGATCCCCTCGCTGAGCGGGATGGTGGCGGTGGAACCGTCGATTTTCGCCCACAGGTCCTTATACACATCTTCCTCCGGGGGCGCCGAGGTTCTGCCGGGGATTTCAGAGGAAAAGGTTGACATAGTGTCTTCGGTACAGCCGGCGCAGAGCGGCAGTGTGAAGGCTATGACCAGTAGTAGAATACATAGACGCTTTTTCATGGATGACGGCTCCTTTTATCTGAATTTTTATTGCTCGTTGATGGTCCCGTTTTTTGAAATGGCGTCGCCGCGGATGTCGCCGCAGCACACCGGTCCGCTGCCGGTAGTGACGCTGCCCCCGACATTACAGCATTCCACCGGTCCGCTGTCGGTGGTGATGCTGCCCTTGACATCATTGCACTCCACAGACCCGCTGTCGGTGTTGATGCTGCCCCCGACATTATTGCATTCCACCGGGCCGTTGGCGGTGTTGACATTTCCCCTGACATCATTGCAGCTCACCGGACCGTTGGCGGTGTTGACATTCCCCTTGACGTCGCCACACTCTATCGGGCCGCTGGCGGCATTGACATTTCCGGCAACGTCGCCGCAGATGATGTTACAGGTACAGTCCACCTGCAGCGCGTCGCCTTCCAGCGTAAAGGTCACATCCCCGCACCCGTTGGCCACCTCCTCCGCGCCGCGGAACACGCGGATATATAAGGTATCCGGGTCGATGGGTTGGTTGGTTTGGAATGGTGTATCGGTTGACATAGTATTCACTCCCTCTCGTTTGGATTTATACGCTTCGCGCCGGAACGGTCACAGACCGTTCCCTACGCTCGTCACTCGCCACTAACCACTCGCCACTACTTAATACATCTTCGCGTTATTCTCAAACCGCTCGGTGGTTAAATTGTTGTCCCGCACAATCTGCCGGCCTTCGGCGGCCCAGAGCATCCCGCGGCGCATGATGACCTCGGCGCTGGGGGAGTTGTCGAACACGTCGTCGTGGTGGCCGAGGGCGGTATAGAACACCCGGCCGTTGCCCCAGTATTTGGTCCAGACGGTCGGCATGTCCACCGGTTTGTTGGAGGCGTGAAAATAGGTGATCAGCGGGAAACGGGTGGTGGCCAACACCTCGATGGAAGGGTCGACATGGAGATAATAGTGCTCGCTCTTGACCGTGAAATCTGCGATCCCCTCGATGATGGGGCTGGATCCGTGGTTTACGTTCACGATGTATTCCACCCCGTCGCCGCCGGGATGGCTGACCCACTGGCCGCCGGTCATGAACTGCCACTCGGTGTCGTTGCGGAAGGAATCGCACATGCCGCCGTGGCAGCCGGCCAGCCCGACGCCGTGTCCCACCGCCCGGGCGACGTTGCGGGAATATTTGCCCTCCATATGCCCGCCGGTCCAGCAGGCGACGATCAGATCCAGCTCCTTCAGCTTTTCGAGGTCCTCGAAGCATTCGTGGTTGTCATAGATCTCAACCGCAAAGTTCTCCTCCTCCAGAATTCTGCCGAACCGTTTTGAGGTCAGCTGCGGCTCATGGCCGTCCCATCCGCCCCAGAAAATCAATGCCTTTTTCATGTGTGTTTCTCCTTTTATGTTGAATTAATGGATGCATAATAATCGTCTTCTTGCCAATGCAGAGGGTTTGTGTCGATGTATTCCCAGGCTTTTAGATATTCGTTTTCGTCCCGGAGGATGTGTTCGTAGTAATTGCGCTGCCAGAAGCGGGTGTGGAACGGGGGAAATTGTCCAGATTTTACGCCGGTTATATAGGCATGGGTCGTTTGGGATTTGAATGAACAGATGATATCGCCCACCGTAGGGGCGGGCCTTGTGTCCGCCTGCGCACCCATTTCATTTATCCGAATAATCCCATGAAAATGGTTGGGCATTATTACGTATTTATCCCTTTCGACATGGGGGTATTCATTGATTACTTGACTCCATATTTGATCGATCATCATTCCGGCGACGTTTAATTTCATCTGTACGTGGGCGGACACAAGGCCCGCCCCTACGGTTGGTTCGCCGCCTTCAATGATTATCTCTCCGAATAAATCCCGTCTGTTTTGCGTGCAAATTGTGACAAAATACGCGCCCGGCGTTGCATAATCGTAGCCTTGCAATCGGATATTTTTCCGTACTTTTTTATCGCTCATCTATATACGCCCTGCCATCTTCCAACCGTATCCGCCCCTCACAATACGCCGCTACCGCCTGCGGCAGCAGCGCCCACTCCGCCTGCTCCATCACCCGCCGCTGCAAGGTTTCCGGGGTGTCGTCCGGCAGCACCGGCACGGCTTTTTGCAGGAGGATGGCGCCGCCGTCGGGGATCTCGTTGACCAAATGTACCGTTGCGCCGGTGATTTTTACGCCGGCCGCCAGCGCCGCCTCATGTACCCGCAGCCCGTAGAAGCCCCGGCCGCAGAAGGACGGGATCAGCGCCGGGTGGACGTTGATGATGCGGTTTTCATAGGCGGCGGTCACCGCCGGGCCGAGGATCGAGAGAAACCCGGCCAGCACCACCAACTCCGCCCCGCAATCGGCCAGCGCGGCCAGCATCGCCCGGTCAAAGCCGTCGCCGTTAGCCCTTGTCGAAGCGGCGGATTGATGTAAACGGAACGCCTCAAGGGGCGGGGAATCAGGCCCGGCAAGTTTAAAATCCGCCCGGGCGACTACTGCTGCCGGGATGCCGGCTTTCGCCGCCCGTTGCAGCGCGTAGACGCCGGGTTTGGAGGAGATAACCCGGACCAGCTCTCCCCCGCCAAGCTGGCCGGCGGCCCCGGCGTCGATCAGCGCCTGGAGGTTGGTGCCGCCGCCGGAGACTAAGACTGCGATGCGCATATGTACTCCTTAGTAGCAAGTGGTTAGTGGCGAGTGACGAGTTAGTTAATTAATTTCTATTGATTGGTTTCCTGCACGGCATTCGCCCAATATGACTGCGGTTTCGCCGGCTTGGGTCAGGGTTTGCAGGGCGGTGTCGGCGTCGTTTTTGTCCACTGCCAGTATCAGGCCGGTGCCCATGTTGAAGGTGCCGAACATATCCTGTTCCGGGATGTCGCCGGTTTGGGCGATCAGGCGGAATATTGGCGGCACCGGCACTGCGGCGCGCTCGATCTTGGCGGAAACGTCCGCCGGCAGCATCCGGGGGATGTTTTCGTAGTAGCCGCCGCCGGTGATGTGGGCGATGCCGTGGATTTTAATGCAGGACATCAGCGCCTTTATGGCTTTTACGTAGATTTTGGTCGGGGTCAGCAGGGCTTCGCCCAAGGTTTGGCCCAGCTCGGGAATATGGCGGGCGGCGGATTTTTCGTTTAGGTCAAACACCTTGCGGACCAATGAAAACCCGTTGGAGTGGACGCCGGAGGAGGCAACGCCGATCAGGACGTCGCCGGGTTTTACCGCCTTGCGGTCGATGATGCTGTCATAGTCGGCCATGCCGACGCAGAAGCCGGCGAGGTCGTATTCGTTTTCGGGATAAAAGCCCGGCATCTCGGCCGTCTCGCCGCCGATCAGTGCGCAGCCAGCCTGTACGCAGCCCTCGGCCACCCCGGCCACAATGGCGGCGATCCGCTCGGGCAGATTGCGCCCGCAGGCGATGTAGTCGAGAAAAAACAACGGGCTTGCCCCGGAGCAGGCCACGTCGTTGGCGCACATGGCCACACAGTCGATACCGACGGTGTCGTGTCTGTCCATCAGAAACGCCAGCTTCAGCTTGGTCCCGACCCCGTCGGTGCCGGAAACCAATACCGGGCGCTTCATCCCGTGGAGGTCCGGCTCAAACAACCCGCCGAACCCGCCGATTGAGGAGAGGACGCCGGGAATATGGGTGCGGGCGACGTGGGCGCGCATCAACTCGACCG
>WRDE01000220.1 GCA_009783605.1 Oscillospiraceae bacterium | reverse complement strand
TGATGTGGATGGCGATTTTTATCTCTTTTGCGTGTTCGTCAAAAACGGCCAGACATTGTATTTAGGGTGCCGGATTGTCGGCGGCGACTGGCGTGCCGCTTATGAAGTCCCCGGCGAAAAAGTGGTTCATCCCGAAAGAGAGAGCATCACGGAATGGTTTGACAGGCAATTAGCAAGCAGTTGACAGTTAATGACTGACAGCTAATCAAAAGGAGCGGACTGGTGAGTTTGCTTCTTTTTTATTTTAGTATTTATTTTTATTTAGGAATCTATATCTGCTAATTGTATCTTCTCTTCTGACGCGATATTTTCTACGCATATGTATATCCCGGTCAGCCGGATACATCCGTCAACCTCTTCCAATTTTATTTCGGTTTGCTCAATCTCAGCGTTTTCAGCTAATGTCCGTTCCAGTCCGGTCAATTCCTCAAAAGCCAAAGTCTCCGCTTCTCCGGCCGTATAGGTAACCTGCCCCAGCGCCATCGGCTGTATTTGTTCTAATGTCACGCCGATGGGCATTTTTACCCGGTTAAGGGTGAGCATCTGTTCCCATTGACCGGTATCCCGATCCCCCGCGATCTCCCCGTCGGTATACAGCGGAATCCGGATTCCGAAAAAGAACAGCGACGGACGGTAAACCGGCGGCTGCTCCGGCAGCCGCTGCTGCTGAACCAGCGGAACCGTCACCGTCAGGACATGCCGGGTTTTTGCGAGAACCACCCCTTCGGCCCGGCAGAGCAGCGGCCCGACAGTACTCTCCACAACGCCGCTGACCAACAGCATCCCTTTCACCACCGCGTCGCCGGGTTTCACCATCCCCTGACCGCCGGTGATCCGCATTTCCAGGATCACCCCGTCGGCGGATGCTTTCAAATTGGAAGGGGTATCCGGTTCCGGCGGCTGTTGTTCGGGGTCCCATTCGGTAACCTCGATGTCGGCGACGCTGGCATTAAAGTTGACCGCCAACCAGGATACGGAATCCAGCTCGGCCAATGCCCGCAGCTGGATCTCCGGCAGATCCAGCTCATCATACCGGGCGCCGACCAATACCCCCATCTCCGCCATCGCCGCGAGAATGGCCGCCCGGTTTTCCTCCGAAGCGCCGCTGAGATTGACTACCCATATCCGCCCGCTGAAAAACTGCAGGATCAGGATATACGCCAATGCGCCGCAGAGGATCCCGCCCCGGTGCCGATACGGTCGCAGCCGGAAGGGCATGCCATTCTTTTTGATGATATGCGCCCGCATCCCGGTCCGGCGGAACAGCTGCCGCAGCTGCCGGTAATCCCGTGCCCGGCAGCACGCGGTCAGCATCGTTCCCCGCCGCCGTGTCTGCCATAATCGGATACGTTTCGCCGCCGCAAGGTTCAACAGCCGTTCGGGGAATCCCCCTTCCGCTTCAAATACTGCCCAACCTGTCAGCCATCGGATAATCTTTATTAAAAACATGGCATTCCCGCCTTTTTATCTTATAAAAACTCCACGCTGATAATATATCCCGTGATTACCGCGCTGTCAGCCGTCAGATGGGACAGCGTGAGTCCGCGGCCGCGGAAAACCAACGTACCGCTGCGGCCGGCCAGCTTTGCCGTTTCTTCACTGTATTCTATAATACCCCGCACCCCTTCGACCACCGCCTGCCGGTTGCCCGTGATCTCCAACCGCGAAACACCGATCAGAGATCCCGCCGGCAGCTCCAGCAGATTTTCCACCTTCTGTCCCGCGGCGGCAAATTTCCCCCGGGACGCATTGTTATGATTGTCTAACCGATCCAAGCGCTTTCCGCGTCTTTTCATAACTGCATCTCTCTCCCCTTTATGAAAATATGCGGAAGGGGGAGGGATAATTCATAATTCATAATTATCGCACCGGGCATTATTGGGACTCTATATTAACTGGGTTTTTTTGTTATTTATTTTTTTTATTTTTTATCGGCAATGACATCTGTCGAATTTTTATGCTATTATCATATATATTTATTATCTATATGTATATTCGCATGTATATGTTCCTTTTCTGCATATTGTTTTATATGATATTAATTGCAATGTTATTATAAAGATATATTATTTTCCGTCATATAAAATCCAATAATCCCTATCAAGATAAAATCTCAATAGGGATTATTTTTTATTATTATTTTTCTATCAACTGTTTGCCTCTATGCTTGCCCACGGCAAATGTATCGTTTGTATATCATCCTCTCTTCAGCGATTATTTAGCTTTACATATTCTCTGCGCGGCGAAACATTTTTATATGCCGGGCGGATGATCTTGCTGGAGTTGATCAATTCTTCGATCCGGTGTGCCGACCAGCCGGCAATACGGGAAATGGCGAAGATCGGAGTAAACAGATTCAGCGGCAGATCCAACATGCTGTATACAAATCCGGAATAGAAGTCGATATTGGCCGAAACGCCCTTGTACAGTTTGCGTTCCTCCCCGATGATGACCGGTGCCATCCGCTCGACGGTGGCGTAGAGCTTATATTCGTCCTCCCGGCCTTTTTCCTTCGACAGCTTTTCAACAAACTGCTTGAACATGTCCGCCCGGGGATCCGACAGGGAATAGACCGCATGACCCATGCCGTAGATCAAGCCCAGTTTATCTAATTTTTGTCTGCGCAGCAGTCCCAGCAGATAATCGCCGATCTGGGTCTCGTCGGTCCAGTCGGACAGCTCATTCATCATATCGTCGATCATCTGTACCACCTTTATATTGGCGCCGCCGTGCTTCGGTCCTTTCAAAGAACCGATAGCCGCCGCCACGGTGGAGTAGGTGTCGGAGCCGGAGGAGGACACCACATGTGTGGTAAAGGTAGAATTGTTGCCGCCGCCGTGTTCGGCGTGCAGCACCAATGCCAGATCCAGGATTTCGGCTTCCAGTTGGGTATATTTGCTGTCGGGGCGGAGCATCCGCAGGATATTCTCGGCGGTGGACAGCTCCGGGTCGGGTTTATGGATGTACAGCGAATTGCCGTCATGGTAATGGCTGAAGCTCTGGTAGCCATAAACCGACAGCACCGGGAACAGGGCGATCAGCTGCAAACTCTGGCGCAGTACATTTTCAATGCTGATATCTTCGGCATTGTTGTCATAGGAATACAGCGTCAGCACCGAGCGGGCGAGGGTATTCATCATATCCCGGGAAGGCGCTTTCATGATAATATCCCGGACAAACCCGGTCGGCAGCGTCCGATAATCGGCGAGGATTTTGCAGAATTCGGCCAATTGATCCGGCGTCGGCAGATTGCCGAACAGCAGCAAATACGCGGATTCTTCAAAGCCGAACCGTTTATCGGCGAGAAAACCGGCCACCAACTCCCGTACATTGTATCCCCGATAGAATAATTCGCCCTCGCAGGGGACCGATTCGCCGTTGACAGTCTTGCTGGACTGTATTTCGGAGATTTCAGTCAGTCCGGTAAGTACGCCCTTGCCGTTGATATCCCGCAAACCGCGGTTGACCTCGAACTTGGTATAGAGGGATGGCTCAATGGTGCTGGTTTCGCGGCAGAGCTGCGCCAGTTCACACACCCTTTCAGGGATCTCGCTATAGGGGTTGTTTGGTGTCGGCAACATATCCGTCCCGTCCTTTCGTTGTAACTTTTTTAATATTTTCAGGATATTTTTATGAGTATAGCACATTATAGAGTTTTGCGCAAGGGGAAATTTGAAAAAAGCACGACAAATCCTATCCAATGTTCTGATAATATAAACACCAAAAAGGGACAGGTAAACCGCCCTTTTTGGTGTTTATATTTTACACAGCCGGATTATTCCATTTCAGCCTTCCACAGCCCATGCAGATTACAATACGCATAGACGGCCACCGGTTTGTCCTCCGAAAAACTGAACGAAACCGCGGGTTTCCCGCCGATATGTAAGCATTTTCTCTGGCCGCCATGTTCGGTTTCCACATACACAAATGAAATGTAATGCGCTTCATCCATCGGATGGTCCACGCTGCCGACCCGGACATCAATGCCGGCGGCGGTCACGGTTATGGCGGGCAGATGTTTTTCCTGGCTGGCTTCCACCGTGTTCGCCACCAATTCGGTCATTTTTTCTCCACAGCACACCATCGGCACGCCCTTGTTTTCGATAAGGCCCGCCATATTGCCGCAGTGTTTACAGATAAAGAATTTTTGGTTTCCGCACATAATAAAATCTCCTTTTGATTTAATTTGTTTTCGCCGGGAAGGGATTGACAAATACCCGCGCGGCAAATTCATTGTCGAGGGTCAGCAGCATCCCTTTGTTGTCGCCGATCAGCCGCAATTTATCCAAAATATCCTTGGCGTTGGATTCTTCCTCCACCTGCTCGTCCACATACCACATCATAAATTGGTAGCCGGCATGGTCAAACTCCCGCATGGCCAATGTGGCGATGGCGTTGATGCGCCCCGTGACCTTCTGTTCATGGGAGAGAACCATGTCAAAAATCTCGTGGATATCGGAAAAGGCTGCCGGCGGCGGATCAATTGCCGCGAAAGACGGGGCCGCGCCGCGCTCCAGAAT
>WRDE01000219.1 GCA_009783605.1 Oscillospiraceae bacterium | reverse complement strand
CAGCGGGTTGTTATAGGGGTTGAAATCGCTGTTGAGCAGCTCCAGCAGCTCGACCTTCGCCACCGAATACCAGGTATCCTGACCGGATTTGACCGGGTAGCCGGGGATCACAAACGCGGTCGCTTTTTCTAACGGAATCCGGGCGATCTCTTTGGCGATTTCGACAATAGTTTTCACTTCGGTGTCGATCTCCACCCGGACCGGGGTGGAGCCGTTCATCAGCGGCTGGATCACTTCGGTACGCAGATCCTCCTCCTGTGCCAGCGCCATCTGCTGCAGAATGGCGGTGAATACCTGCTGGAAGCGCTCCATCCGCTTGATATCGCCGCCTATCCCCTCTTCCCGGGTCAGCACATACTGGAGCGCCGCGTTGCCGTCAATGATATTGGCGGGTTCGTCCTCTTTGGGTACTTCATAGACCACGTCTTCGGTTTCTAATTTGATGTCGTTCCGGATATCCACCCCGCCGCAGAGGTTGACCAATTTGACCAACGCCGGCTGCTCTATGATAAAATAGTTGTCCACCGGCATCGCGTACTGGTCGTTGAAAACGGCGATCAGATCGGAGGTGGCGGAACCGGTACGTTTGGAGATCGGTGTCGGCGGCAGGCTGCTGCCGGTGGTGGAGCTGGTGTCTAATTCTTTGCAGGCGATATGCATGTCATCCTCGATCTCATTGGGTCTGACGCGGCGGCGGCAGGTATCGCACCAGTCGATTTCTTTCGGATTGGCCCAGATATCCGACACGATATTGACCGCCCAGCGGTCTTCCTCGCCGAGCCAGGTATCCTGGGGCAGCTGGAGGATCGAGAGCCGCCCGGCCGCTTTATCGACGCAGAGCAGCGACAGCATCTCCAGCCGGTCGTTATCCTTGTCCTCCCCCATCAGCCCCACGACATAATAGGCCACCTTATCCCGGTTTTTCAGCGGGGTGGTATCGTGGGAGGTGATCGCGAAATCCGGTATGTCTTTTTCCTCCGCAGTGAACTGCCGGAACCATTCCAGCGCGTATTTTCCGACGAAGTACACAAAAACCGCCGAAGCGATCAACAGCAACAGCATCAGCACCGTCATAATGATCCGGCCGGTTTTTTTCCGCTTTTTCGCCTTGGCTTTTGAACCGGCGGGCTTCCGGTTGTCCGGTTTTTGATTGGAAGGGGTGGTGGGCATGGGGGAACCTCCTTTGGTAGTTGACAGTTGAGAGTTGACAGTTATTTTATTACTTCCGCATACGCCGCCAGCGTATCCGGGTGGATGGTCATGTTTTTTTCGTTCAGCTCGTTGATGGTGTAGGCCAGCGCATACTCCATTGCGCCGGATATGCTGATTTCGGTTCGGCGGCGCATTTCGTCTACGTCGGGGTAGTCACGGTCGGCGGAGGTGAAGTCGGCCAGATAGAGGATTTTTTCCTGCAGCGACATGCCGGCGCGGGCGGTGGTGTGATAGCGGATCGGCAGCAATATCTCCGGGTCGGTGATACCGAACAGTTGGCGCGCGCAGGCGGCGCCAACCGGGGCATGGAGCAGTTTGCTCTGGGTTTGGTAGATGGTCAGATCGCTGTCATTCAGTATATCAAATTTTTGGATCAATTGCAACTGCTTTTCGGCGGATAATTCGGCGGATTGGTCTTTGGTAATATCGTGGAGCAGTCCGGCAATCCGCGCTTTTTCGGGATTGGCGCGGTATTTTGCCGCCAGCCGCTCGGCTTCCCGCGCCACGCAGAGCGAGTGAAAAAACCGGTGGGGCCGGTTCCGGGCGCGTACCGCGTCGATATAGGGCTGGTCGGACAGCGGGAACGAGCCATACAGCCGGTTTTGGCGGATATAGGCGTCCACCTCGGCCGGCAGCAATCCGCCCGACGTTTCGCCGTTCATATACCTTTCGCGGATTTCGGTGGAGGATACGCGGGTAAGCGGGATATCCTCAATCCGGCAGCGCCCGCCGTCACGTTTCAATATTGACGCGAATTTTTCTAATGTTGTTCGATAGCCCGCTTTGAATTCTGAATGTTGATCTTTAATTTCTGATTCCTCAACCTGACGCGGCGCGGCGCAGATAACCGCCATTTTCAATATATCCCGGTACCGGTACCAGCTTTTGAAGGATAAAAACATATCGGCGCCGACGATCAAAAACAACTCGTCGTCCGGGTATTCCTCCCGCAGCTGTTCCAGCGTTTTTATAGTATAGCTGACGCTGCCGCGCCGGATCTCGATATCGCTGACCGTTACCCGCTCCAGCCGCTCCGCCGCCAGCCGGCACATCGCCAACCGGTGTCCCGCGTCCGCCATATCCGGCCGGCTTTTATGAGGCGGCGCCAGCGTCGGGATCAACAGCAGCCGGTCAAGAGACAGCCGGCGGGTAAATTCCCCCGCCAGCGCCAAATGCCCGTTATGAATCGGGTCAAACGACCCGCCGAGGATGCCGGTTTTCAATGGGACCTCCTTATAGTGGCGAGTAGCGAGTAATTCGCAAAAATTGAAATCAGCGAACAGGCGAAGTCGCGGCTTTAGCCGCACGAGCCCCGAACCACTCGTCACTTAGGCAATTTGATTACCGGCTCCTTGGGATTGCGCCGGTACAGCACAAATGTCCGGCCGATCACCTGTACCAGCTCGGCTTTGACCGCTTCGGCGATTTGCTGGGCCATTTCCCGGACCGGTACCGGCGACGCCTCCAGCACCCGGCCCTTGATCAGCTCCCGGGCGGTCAGCGCGTCGTCAGCCTGTTTGATGACGGTGTCGGAGATACCGCTTTTACCGGTATGCAGAATCGGATCGGCAGTGTTCGCCAATCCGCGCAGGAATGCGCGTTGTTTACTTGTCAGCATGGTTTTCTCCTTTATGTAGTGGCGAGTGGTTAGTGGCGAGTGGCGAGTAATTCGCAAAAATTGAAATCAGCGAACAGGCGAAATCGCGGCTTTAGCCGCACGAGCCCCGAACCACTCGCTACTCGTCACTTTTATACGTTCCTGAAACGCCCGCAATGCCCGGCCGCGGTGGCTGATTGCGTCTTTTTCTGTTGGGTCGAATTGGGCGAAGCTGCGGTCGCCTACGTAGAATACGGGATCATAGCCAAAGCCGCCGGCGCCGGTTGGCGCCAACCCGATCCGGCCTTCACAGCCGGTCCCTTCGGCGTATATGGCTTCACCTGACGGGAAGACGCAGCAGATTACCGCTCTGAACCGCGCCGTCCGCTGTTCCGCCGGCACACCATCCAGCTCCCGCAGCAGTTTTTGCACGCAGGCCGCCGCACCGGCGCCCTCGCCGGCGTACCGCGCCGAATATACCCCCGGCGCGCCGCCCAACGCGTCCACCTCCAACCCCGAATCGTCGGCAATCGCCGGCAGTCCGCTTTCGCGGCAGGCGGCGGCGGCCTTGAGAAAGGCGTTTTCGGCATAGGTCGCGCCGGTTTCGTCCACTTCGGTCAAGGTTATCCCGATGTCGGCGCCGGTCACCGCCCGTATCCCCAGCGGCTGCAAAATGCGCCGCATCTCTTCGAGTTTTCCGGGGTTGCGGGTGGCAATGAGGAAGGTTTTTCCGGTATTTTTCATGTCGCTTACAACCTGTCTTTATCCGTGTTTTTCCTTACTGTTTCCAGCCATATACGATAATCTTCTGCTTTATCCCACATTTTACTCCCGTTAATCGTGTTTTCACCATATTCAAAGTGCTCGCGTTTATACGCAACCGCTTTTGATTCCAAATCCTCGCTTGGGCGTATTAACAAAATCTTGTCCATATAGACCTCCCTATTCATTTGGCATCCTCCTCGCCACTAATCACTAATCACTGTTCACTAAATATCGCCGCCGCGAAATCGTCCGGGTCGAACGGCATCAGATCGTCGATGCCCTCCCCTACGCCGACAAACTTGACCGGCACCTGCAGGTCCTCCCGAATGGCCAGCACTACGCCGCCGCGGGCGGTGCCGTCCAATTTTGTCAGCACGATACCGGTGATACCGGCGGCGTTTTTGAATTCCCGGGCCTGATTGACGGCGTTCTGGCCGGTGGTGGCATCCAGCACCAACAGCACCTCTTTGCTGGCGTCCGGCAGCTCCCGGTCGATCACCCGGTTGATTTTTGACAGCTCGTCCATCAGATTTTTCTTGTTATGCAGCCGGCCGGCGGTGTCGCAGATCACGATATCGGCGCCGCGGGCTTTGGCGGCGGCAATGGTGTCGTATACCACCGCCGCCGGGTCGGAGCCCTGCCCGTGCTTTACCAGTTCCACGCCGGCCCGCCCGGTCCACAGTTCCAACTGCTCGATCGCCGCCGCCCGGAAGGTGTCGGCGGCGCCGCAGATCACCCGCTTGCCCTCCGCCTTGAAAATAGCGGCCAGCTTGCCGACGGTGGTGGTCTTGCCCACCCCGTTGACCCCGATCACCAAGATCACCGACGGCTTGGTCTCCAATACCAGCTCCTGCCCGCCGCGCAGCATTTCGGCCATGGTCGCGGTCAGCAGCCCCCGGATCGCCGCCGGGTCGGTCTCGCCCTGCTCCTTGACCTTTTGGCGCAGCGCGGCGCAGATCCGTT
>WRDE01000218.1 GCA_009783605.1 Oscillospiraceae bacterium | reverse complement strand
GAGTCGATGGTGGAGAAGGTGCTGACCACCAGCCTGCTGCGGGTGACCGCCGATCTGGCGCCGGTGGTGCTGTTCACCGGCCACGGGGAAGACACCGATGTGGCGGCGGGGCTGGTCCGGACCTTCGGCAACAACGGTTACGAGGCGGTCCCCCACGATATCACCACCGCCGCCGAGATCCCGCCGGAAGCGGTTACCGCCGTCATCCTGGCGCCGCAGGTGGATTTCAACGAAAGCGAAATCATCCGGCTGCGCGACTGGTTGCGCAACGACGGCATGTGGAACCGCAACCTGATCCTGTTCGCCTCGCCCTGGGACGATTGCCCGCTGCTGTTCGAGTTTATCGGGGAGGAATACAATCTCGAGATCACCTCGGATCTCATTGTCGAGACCAAGGCGGGCAATATTTACAACAACAGCGCGTTCTTCTCCTTCGGTACCGTAACCGATACCGAATTCACCGCCCGGATAGCCGGCCAGCGCGCCCTCTCGCCGCTGCCGCGCCGGATCATTCCGAAGCGGGCATATGATCCCGAAGCCAATTTCTATACCGTGTCTCTGGTGGATTACGGCGAGACGGCGAGAACCTTTGTCAACAGCATCGATATCGAGAGCTACGACATCATGGACAGCACCGTCAAAGCGGAGGCGTATCCCATTTCGGCGATGGCCTATGCCCACAAGCGGCAGCAGGCCCGGGATATCGACGCGTTGGTGGACACCTATGTGATGGTGGTGGGGGCGGAGGAATTTTTGAATCCGAATATCACCGCCAACATCAAAACCGCCGCCAACGAGACGCTGTTTATGTCGGTTTTTAACGCCATATCCGGCAACACCACCGGCGCCATCATCACCAGCCGGATGATCAACAATCCGTCGATCCAATTGGACGCCGCCTCCGCCTCCTGGTTGAGCATCCTGTTTGTAGGCGTTCTCCCGATAGGAACGCTGGCCGCGGGATTGGTGGTATTTTTGAGACGGCGGCACCTTTGACAGTTGACAGTTAAGTTCGCTGCGGATTGTTTGATATGAATTGGCGGCGACCATTATTTGCAATTTGCCATTTACAATTTATACCGAAGAGGGTTATATGAATAAACGTTTGAAAACTATGCTTTTGGGGATCAGCGTGCTGGCTTTGCTGGGCGGGGCGCTTATGGTGCTGGTTCTGCTTGGGCCGCCGGAGGAGGCGCCGGGTTCTTCTGAACCGGGATCTGCCGCGCCGGCGGCGGATCCGGTTACGCTGATCAACAAATGGCAGTTGGACGGGGAGGATGTCCCGGATCCGGTGAAGGAGATCCGGATCGAGGGGTCCGGGACCGACAGCATCCATATCGTCCGGGTTAAGGCCGAGGGTGCGACCGAAGACGGACCACTCTGGCTGACAGATGCGCTGGATCTGCCCTGTAACCGGGACCGGATGGACAGCTTAGTGGATCAGCTGAAGGTGATCGTCACCGAACGCACGATTGACAGCAATCCGGAGGATATCGGGCTGTATGGCTTCGACAATCCGCTGGCGAAGGTCACGGTCACCTATTATGACGATGAGGTTTTCGTCTTTGAGCTGGCGAATCTGCCGCTGAGCGGCGACGCCGGGTATTATCTGCGGGTGCCGGAAACCGGTGTCATCTATCTGATGGATTATGATCTGGGCGAAGCGGTTACCGCCCGCAAAACCGCCTATGTGGGCACTTCGCTGCTCCAGATACCTGTTGCCGCCGAAGGGGACGAGGAGGCCTATCCGGTGATGACCGAGCTGTCGCTGTTCGGCAGGGTGCGGGAGGAGCCGATCCGGGTTACTCTCCGGGACGGGGACGATCAGCGGTATAACAATGCGTCATACGGGCTGACCATGCCCTATGTCGCCGACTGCGATGAGGACACAGTCAGCCAGCTGACCGGCGCCATCACGATGGTGGCTGACCGGGCGGTGGTGATCCATCCCACGCAGGAGCAGTTGAAGGAGTACGGGCTGGATGTAGAGGAAATCGAAGACACCTGGTCCGGTGCCATGATCACGGCCAAGATGCGGAAAGAGACGGTGGATGAAGACGGCGATATCATCGGCGTCAGCTATTACGGCGAGGTGAACAACATCGTGCATCTCGGGAAGAAAAACGACGACGGGCAGTATTACGCCACCATCGTCGGGTTCGACGCCATCTTTCTGATCGACCCGGATCAGGTGCTCTGGGCCGAGATGCAGTACAGCGAAATCGTCAACGATTTTCTCTTTCTCGAGCGGATCACCGATATCGAGAGCCTCAGCTGCAGGGTGGACGGCAAGGACTATCTGTTCCATTACGCCCACTGGCCGGACGCGGAAAAGCTGAATGATCAGCTGATCGTCACCCTGAACGGGGAGCGGACCGACACCCAGGATATGCGGACGCTCTATTCGGTGCTGATCAAGGTGCTGCGGACCGGCAAAGCCCCCCAAAAGCCCTCCGGCGATCCGCTGCTGAGCGTCCGGCTGACCCCGATCGACAAAAGCCGGGAGCCTTTCGGGATGGATATTTATTATCACACCGTCAATGTCTATATCTGCCGGCTGCTCAACGGCGACACCTACAAGGTCAGCGCCACCAACGTGGACAACGCCATCGTACAGGTGCGGCGGTATCTGGCGGGGGAGAGCGTGTATAAAAATTGAGAATTGAGAATTGAAAATTGAAAATTATGGGATATGGATAAAACCATTTGTTGGGTGGGGCTGACCCTGTCTGTAAAATCCCGTGTTTCGCAATTGGCTAATACTATTTGCAAAGGAGCGACATACATGTCAATTGAAAGTCAGGCGGCTTTTTTCTGTCGCAGTGTGTGCGATTACGATCCGGGCATGGATAGCAGCGGCGATATCCCCGCATCGACGGCCGCCGGGTTTGCTGAATTCAGCGCCCTTCTGCGTACGATATATCAGGATTGGCGCTCTTTTGAAACCTCGGCGATTCCAGGTGTGATGACAAAAATCGGCATTATGTCGGATGATCTTGAAAATTATCACAATCTGACCTATACGGTATTGTGTCTTTCCGCGATTGCGGAAACCGGCGAGCTATGCGGGGAGGGCCTGCATGTCTGCAAAAATGTGTTTAAAAGCGTGTACAAAAAAACCACGCCGGTCATGTCTATTTTCGCGATGCTTGAAAAATACGGCTTTTCTTTTACATACTTCAAAGGCGAAAAGCAAGCGGCCGACTATAAACGCTGCGACAATTTTAACGTCTATTTCCAAAACGGCGGAACGCTGCTTGAGGCGATGAAATATATTGCCGTCCGCTTGTCGGAACCCGAAAGGAGAAAAGACTTTTCAAAAAAGACCGCTGACATCCATTCAAGAATGCCCGGCGGCGTCGCTTTTGCAACCGCGGATTACCATTTGATCCTGACCGGTCAAATCAATCGGAACCCGGTCGATCAAAGCATTCTAAGGCTGCTGGGGCCGAAGAGCGGGTTGTGGCAGGAGCTTGTCGCGCTGCTGCGGGATGAATGCGGGCTGGATCAGGAAGCCGTTGAAATCGCTTGCTGCCCCTATGTTTTCCCGGAAAAGACCGTGTATTTCAAACAGAAGAAAAAGACTGTCTGCAAGTTTGAAATAAGAGCCGGCCGGTTGTCTGTCTGGCTGCCGGAATCGTTTGAATCGGCTATAAATCTTATTTTGAGCAGGGAAAACTTGCCGCCCGGAGCCTTTACACCCCTTGCCCGATTCGGATGCGCCGTTCACTGCTGGAAATGCAGCCATGGGGCTGTATGCGCGGAACCGAAAACCCTTGCGGCGATAGATTTAAGCGGTTGAGGATATTTTCTATTTGCCCTCTGCATTTTTTTGGACGCCCGGATATGCGTCCTCTGTTTTTGTAAAAGTATATATATGGAAGGAACACAGATTATGGACGTACTCACCACTCTCGCCGGCGAATTTCATCTCAAACCCGAGCATATCGGCAATGTCATCACCCTCATTGACGACGGCAACACCATCCCGTTTATCGCCCGCTACCGCAAGGAGCTGACCGGGTCGATGGACGACCAGGTGCTGCGGGAGGTGGAGCTGCGGCTCCAGTATCTGCGGAATCTGAACGAGCAGCGGGAAAAGGTGCGGGCGGTTATCACCGAGCAGGGGGCGATGACTGACGAGATCGCCGCCGCGTTAGACGCCGCCGCCACGCTGACCGAGATCGACGATATCTACCGGCCCTACCGGCCGAAACGCAAGACGCGGGCGTCGGTGGCCAAGGCGAAGGGGTTGCAGCCGCTGGCCGAGGCGATTTACGCCCAGGAGGACGGGGTGGATCCGGCCGAGCTGGCGGCGGAATATCTCAGCGAGGAGCATGGGATCAGCACCGCCGGGGAGGCGCTGCAGGGCGCGCGGGACATCATCGCCGAGATGATTTCGGACGAGGCCTCCGGCCGGCGGCGGCTGCGGGTGGTCTGCATGGCCAACGGGTCGCTCACCTCCAAGGGCGAGGCGGCGGATCTGGGTGTGTATGAGATGTACCGCGAGTTCACCGATCCGCTGGCCAAGATCGCCGGCTACCGGGT
>WRDE01000217.1 GCA_009783605.1 Oscillospiraceae bacterium | reverse complement strand
GCAGCCCCAGCGGCTGCCGTTTTCCTGCGGCCGCAGATAATCCTCGTGCAGCGCCGCCGCGGTCGTATCGAATTTTCCGAACCAACAGCTGCGGTGTTTGTCGCAATAGCTCTCGTTCGGCCCGTAGCCCCAATATTTTACCGCGTGATCCTCATCCGCGAGGAACATTTGGATTCCGAACCGGGGCCACATATCGTATGCCGGGGATTTTTGGACCTCCATCCGGCAATAAATTTTCCCGTCTCCGCCGATCCGCCAGACCACCGTGACCGCCGCCGCCGGCTGGCGGGAAACCGCTGTCAGCGCCAATTTCGCGGTCACCTCAACAGCGCTTCCCGTCGTTTCGGCAACCATCTCATACACATACGGTACAATGTGATTGTACCGGGCGTGGTGCCAGTCGCCCACAATATACCGGTCGTTGTCCACCGGCGCCCGCCAGAGCTGGAATACCATCGGTTTTTGCAGCACGGCCTCCCCCCGCCGTTCCAGCGCGCGGAACAGACCGGTGAACCGGTCGATCTCATACCGGAAGCCGTCCCCCTTAATGGTAACGCCAAACGCCGTCTGCTCCCACTCCGGCGCGGGGCCGTCCGCCGCCACCGCTGCATCCGGCTGCGTGTCACAGATCAACAGCTGGTCTACCCCCAGCGAATGCCCAACCGGCACCGTTTCGGAGGCCGCTTTGCGGCGGGTGTTTATCAGCAGATGGCAATACCCCTCCTCCGGCAGCGGGGTATCGACGGTTACAGTCACGCTCCCGTGGGGCGGCAGATCCGGCCAGCCCTCCGCCGGCGACCATGAGCCGGACACTTCGCCGCCGCGCATGATTTGACAGTCTATTTCGACGTATGCGGCGGAATGGGTGAAATCCAAATAGTTGTGGATAGTCAATTGACTGCCGTCGAGAGAAAACCGCAGCGGGCGCTGGACGTTTTTCAGCTCCAGCAATCCGGTATGCGGCCGGCGGTCGGGGTAGACTAATCCGTCCATACAAAAATTGCCGTCGTCCGGGAACTCGCCGGAATCGCCGCCGTATAGAAATTTCAGCTTGCCGTCCGCGGTGTTGCCGCCGAACACCGCGTGATCGGTCCATTCCCAGACAAACGCGCCGCACAATCCGTCATACTGCTGGATAATTTGGAAATAATCCTCCAGATCCCCCGGTCCGTTGCCCATCGCGTGGGCGTATTCGCACAGCACCATCGGCTTTTTCGCCCTGTGATACGCGTTGGCGAAATAGTCATGAATCTCATGCAGCGGTGGGTACATCCGGGAATAAAAATCCACATCGGCAGTGTCCGGCATGTCGGGAGTGAGATGCTCGCGGCCGCGGCGGCGGGATTCATAGTGGGTCGGACGGCTGGGGTCCCGCTTTTTAGTCCAGCGCAGCGCCGCCTGGATATTGCGGCCGAAACCGGCCTCATTGCCCATCGACCAGATCACCGCGCAGGGGCGGTTTTTGTCCCGTTCCACCATCCGCCGGATCCGGTCGGTGACATACCCCTCCCAGAACGGGTCGTCGGTCAGCTTGGAGGCGTCCCCCTCGCCGCCGTGGAGGGTTTCGGTGCCGTGGCATTCGAGATCGGCCTCGTCGATGACGTAAAACCCGTATTGGTCGCACAGCTCGTAAAACACCGGCGCGGATGGGTAGTGGCTGGTGCGGATGGCGTTGATGTTGTGCCGTTTCATGATCAGCAGATCCCGGCGGATATGCTCGGCGTCCAAGGCGGATCCGACAAATGGATCGCTGTCGTGCCGGTTGACCCCCCGGAATTTTATCTTTTGCCCGTTAATAAGTAATACGCCGTCCTTGATGGATACCTCCCGCAGACCGAGACGCACACAAATGGCTTCGCCGCCGCAGGTCATGGTCAGGGTATACAAATACGGCGCCTCCGCGTTCCACAGCCGCGGATTTTTTAATTGGCACCGCCCGTCTTGGGATGAGGAAATCAGGTTGCCGTCCGCGTCTGTAAACGTATATTGTACCGGCGCCGGTGTTCCCTGGAAATCCAGCGAAACCGTGATGTCGGCAGTCGCGTACCCTTCCGAAAAGGCCGTTTTGATCTCATAATCCCGGATATGGTTTTTCGGGCGGAACAGCAGATATACGTCCCGGATGATCCCGGTGAACCGGAATTTGTCCTGATCCTCAAAATAGCTGCCGGCGCAGAATTTCAGCACCAGCACCGTCAGCATATTGCCGCCGGCGCGGCAAAAAGCCGTGATATCGAACTCACCCGCCGCGTGGGTCACCTCGTCGTAGCCGACATAGGCGCCGTTGACAAACAGATAATAACAGCTGTCCACCCCTTCAAAATTGATATAGACCCGCCCGGCCAGCTGCTCCGCCGTCACCGAAAAGGCGCGGCGGTACATCCCCGCGGGGTTGGCGTGGGGGACATGGGGCGGGTCATAGGGGAAGGGGTATTGGATATTGACATACTGACAGCGGTCATAGCCATTCAGCTGCCAGATTCCCGGAACAGGAAGCTTCGCCCATCCGCTGTCCGCGAACAACCCCGACTCCCACGCTTGCTCAGGGCAATCAAAAAATTTAAAATCCCATTCGCCGTTCAACGGCAGGCAGCTGGGAGTGTCCTCCTTCCGCTGCGCGTAAACCGGCGCCGAAGCGGGAGAGGGGAGATAATAGCTGCGGGGCGGGGCGGTGTTCTGGTGGATGACGGCGGGGTTTTCATGGAGCCAGGTTATGCAGGTCATGGGGGTTACCTCCGGAAATTATTTATTATACACATAGCGAGGCGGTATCTTTATCCACCATTTATAACCTCCAATATCTCCCTAATCACCCAGTCCGCCTGCTCATACATCGGCTGGCAGGTGCCCACCTGGTCATGGCCGCCGCCGCCGTATTTGAGCAGCAGCGAGCCGACCCGCACTTTGGAGGTGCGGTTGAGGATCGAATGGCCGACCGCGATGGGGCAATTCTGCTTGCCGCGCCCGTCGACGATCCAGAGGTTGATATTCTGTTCGGGAAACAGCGAATAGATCATAAACCGGTTGCCGGTATAGATCGTCTCGACCCCCCGCAGGTCGGTGACCACGGCGTCCCCCTCGACCCGGCTGTAGGCAGCCACCATCTCGATAAATTTGGCGGTCTGGTCATTGTATGTATTGATCCGCTCCGCCACATCCGGCAGCTCTAAGATCTGATCGATCTCCATCGCGGCGCAGGCGTCCATCAGCAGCAGCATCAGGTCATAGTTGCTGATCCGGAAATCCCGGAACCGCCCCAGCCCGGTCCGCGGATCCATGATAAAGCCCAGCAGGATCCATCCGGAGGGGTTTTTGATCTCCTCGAGGGTGAGGTCGGCTGAGTCGACTTTATCTACCGCCCCAATCATCCGGTCAAACTGCGGAAACTTTCCGGCCCCGCCGTAATAATCATAGATCACCCGCGCACAGCTGGGCGCAATCCGGGATTCGCCCTCAAACTGTATATCGCCGAGCCGTTCCCGTTCGCTGATATGGTGGTCGAACCACAATTTGCAGCCGGGAATATACGGGATGTTGGCCAGCACATCGTTTTCACCCGCTTCCACCAACCCGTCCTGGATATCCTTGGGATGCACAAACCTGACACTGTCGATCAGGCCGATACTCTTGAGCAGCGCCCCGCAGGCCAGCCCGTCGAAATCACTTCTGGTTAATAAACGCATGAATATAGTCCTCCTGTTAATAAATTGGTTGTTTAATATTGTGTAACAACGCAGACAAAAATAATTTTCGTGTCCCACCACGGAAATTATTTTTGTGTATGTGTTGGTTATCGTCCTCCTGTAATTTGTTCGGTATGTATTACAAAAATTTCTTCTGGTAATAGGGTAATCTGATTATATCACAATTGCAAAAAATATCAATACAAATTTTAAATTGACATTTTTTTAACAAATCTGTTAAAAAACCGTTTTTCCCCTTTACACCGCGTCCAAACAATGGTAAAATATTTTGGTATGTAAAAATATACGGATTAAAAAATTCCGAAATCCAATCAAGGAGGAGAAAATCTCATGGCGAGAAAATTCAAGACAATGGACGGCAACAACGCCGCCGCTCATGTATCCTACGCGTTCACCGACGTGGCCGCCATCTATCCCATCACCCCGTCGTCGGATATGGCCGAGGTGACCGACGTGATGGCCTCGGGCGGCCAGAAAAACATCTTCGGCCGGCCGGTCCGGGTGACCGAGATGCAGTCGGAGGCCGGCGCCGCCGGCGCGGTCCACGGCTCACTCCAGGCCGGCGCGCTGACCACCACCTACACCGCTTCGCAGGGCCTGCTGCTGATGATCCCGAATATGTTCAAGATCGCCGGCGAGCTGCTGCCCAACGTGATCCACGTATCCGCCCGCGCCGTGGCTTCCCACGCGCTGTCCATCTTCGGCGACCATTCGGATATCAACGCCTGCCGCCAGACCGGCTACGCGATGCTGTGCGCTTCCAGCGTGCAGGAGGTCATGGACCTGGGCGCGGTGGCGCATCTGTCGGCCATCAAGGGCCGCGTGCCGTTTGTACATTTCTTCGACGGCT
>WRDE01000216.1 GCA_009783605.1 Oscillospiraceae bacterium | reverse complement strand
GAGCTTAAAAACAGCCCCTCAATATAGTTGCGCTTGTAAAACTCAATGGTGATATCCGCTAGCTCCTGTGGAGTAAACGCCGCCCGGGGAATGTCGTTGGAACAACGGTTCTGACAATACTGGCAGTCATACACGCAACAGTTGCTCATCAGCACCTTGAGCAGCGATATGCACCGGCCGTCTCCGGCAAAGCTGTGGCAAATGCCGCCCTTGACCGCGTTGCCTATGCTGCCACGGACGCCCTCGCGCTGAGAGCCGCTGGAGGTGCAGGCCACGTCATATTTCGCCGAAGCGGTCAGAATATCAAGTTTGTCCATTTTGTCCATGATCCCGGCATCCCTTCAAAAACATACGTTTGTTATAGTATAGCACATACGTTTCGAAATGTCCAGCCTTTTTTGGAATTTTTATGAAAAAATTATTTTTTTTAAACAATTCGGGAGTTTTATGCAGTATACACATTATATATCTTAGTTTTTCGTGAATGTTTTTTTTATGAATTGTCTGTGTGCTGTTGTAAAAATTTCGCAAACATGATATTATATTTATTGGTAAACTGTTCAAATACTTTTTAGGAGAAAAGAGAAATGAGTAAAATCAGTAAAAGGCTAAATATCAGAGTGCTGTGCATTCTCATCGTGATGACCCTGCTTTTGTCGGCGATGCCTTCAGTTACCGCGGCACCGGGCGCAAGCGACGGCCCGTCGGTGCTGACCGAGATCAAGACCGCCATCAGCAACACGCTGACCTTCAGCGGCCTGGCTATATCCTGCGGATCATATGTCGAGGATATCCCCGCGCTGAACAACAAAGGCTTCAGCTACCTGGTGTTTGAGGTCGAGATGACCACTGCGGTCAACTCGTTCAGTTATTTCAATATAGGCACTAAAAACACTGGAACCGTGACGGATTACAGCGGCGCGAGTGTCCAGGCAGCACTGACAAACGCGGCCAACTCGGGCAAAACCTTCTATATCACTTTGTCGGCCAACGCGACCGGTACCAACGGTTTTGTGTTCAATTTCTGGGCGCAGAGCGGTACGTTCAAATTCGTCGACGCGTACATGTCAAACACCCCGCGCCCACTGGGCAACGTGGTGCTTCCGCCCACACCGGACGTTCCGGGCAACCTGCGCGTTACGGGTAAAACTTCCGCCAGCATCAGTCTCGCGTGGGACGCCGCTGACGGTGCCGAGGGGTATAATATCTACCGTGACGGCGTGCTGATTGACACGGTCACCGGCACTACATATGTCGACAGCGGGCTTGACTACGACACGACCTACACTTACCAGATCGCGGCGGTCAACTACGCGGGCGAATCTGACAAGAGCGGTTCCGTCAGCGAAACCACCAACCCTCAGGACTTGGAGCCGCCGACAATTCCGCTGAATCTGCGCGTAACCGCCGAGCGGGCGTATTCCGTTTCTCTCGCGTGGAACGCCTCGACCGATAACGACGCGGTCGCTGGTTATGACATTTTCCGGGACGGCGTTAAGGTCAATTCGACTCTGATTACCGGCCTGAGCTACACCAACAACGGGCTTGACCCCGAAACGACTTACACCTATCAGGTCGAAGCAGTTGACGCTTCGGGCAACCGTTCGGGCAGGAGCGAGCCGGTTGATGCCACTACTACGGTTGCTCAGGCGATTGTTGAGCCCGGCGATTTCCGGCTGACGGCGGAGAATCAGGGAATTGAAAACTACATTAAGCTGTTCTGGGATATCTCCGATCTTCCGTTTGGCAAGAACTTCGGCTATACGATTTATCAGTCGGGCAACAGCGGTGCCAGCTGGGAAATCCGTTCCGCCAACTATGGCAAGCCGATTAAGGTGCTGAATGTGTTCCCGAATATCGGCTGGGATTTGAAGCAGTGGATGGAGCCATGGGGCACAAACGCCGGCAAGGATCTGATCACGGTCGACGCCGTGGCTATTTCGCAGACGAATCATCCTCAAAATACAGTCGGCACGGGCGTTGCGTTTAACAGCGATCCCAACTCATATCTTAAGGATTCGGAAGGCAACTATAAATATAATGCCATTATGTTCGGCTCGTGGGATTCGAACAACTCGCAGGATTTGTCTCCGGCTGCCGCTGCCGCCGTGGACGCTTTCATAAAAGCCGGAGGTGGCGCGCTGTTCGGGCACGACACTTTCTCCAACGGGCAGGGCGGGCCGACCTCCACGAACTTCAACTCGCTTGCACATCACGCAAATATTACCTTGCTGAACCCCAGAGCGGATTGGGTCGGCAATTCACAGGTTCGTGCGACAAACGACGGCTTTTTGCTGCAATACCCGTGGCAGATCGACGTGAACAGCGTATTGACAATACCGATGGCTCATTCCCTCGGCCAGATCGCCAAGGGCACCGTTTGGATGGAGTTTGTCACCCCGTTCAGCGGTTCGTTCAACGGCTCTGTATCCGCTGACCCGAGCGATGGTCTCGGCACCAACAACCACTACTTAGCTACGCATAACAATACCGCCATGATTCAGACCGGGCACGCAAACGGCGAAGCCACGGTGGATGAGCAGAAGATCATCGCCAACACCCTTTTCTACCTCGCGCAGTTCACAACCGGCACGGAAGCGGACGACCATTCCGCCCGCGACCTGGCCGCGCCCGGCGTTCCGACTCACACGTTCAGCGGTAACACGCTGTCCCTGACCTCCGCGGACGTCGGCACGCCTTATGATTATTACATCAAGGCGGCTAATCTGGAAGACAACGCGGATGTATACATCTCGGATCATGTGCGGGAATTCTGCACCACCGGGCTCAAAGGCTTCTTTATCCTTGAGGACAGCAACCCGAGCGGCGCGCCCGTGATCGAGCGGAATCCGACCGGTGAAATCATTACTCCGGTTACCGTTTCGGCATCCGACAACGTTGCGGCGGCTTACACCGTGACCAGCAGGGAAAACTATATCCACATCGTGGCGGTGGATCACGCGGGGAATCTCAGCGAGGTCAAAACCATCGCGCCCGAACCGAAATATACGGTGAGCTACAGTAAAAACACGACCGCTGCGATCATTGGTACACTACCGTCAGATGCGAGCTACCTGACGGCCGCAACAGTAACGGTCGCGGCCAAAATTGACCGCGAAGGCTACACTTTTATGGGCTGGAACACCGCAGACGACGGCACCGGAACAACATATCAGCCGAACACGACGTTCCCAATGCCCGCCGGTAATGTTACGCTGTACGCGGTGTGGCAGGTAAAGCAGTTTACCCTGGGTTACGGCGCGAACACGGACGATCCGGTCACCGGCACGGTTCCGGCGAATCAGCTTGTTAATTACAACTCGACCGTGACCGTTGCCGCGGGAATTAACCGCGAGGGCTACACCTTCACAGGCTGGAACACGCAGGCCGACGGCACCGGTACAACCTATCAGCCGGGAGAGACTTTCCCGATGCCTGCCGGTAATGTTACGCTGTACGCAACGTGGCGGATAAAGCAGTTTACGCTCAGCTACAGCGAGAATACAACCGACGATATCGACGGCGCGCTGCCCTCCGATCAGCTGTATAATTTCAAGGCAACCATAACAGCAGCTGCTGAAATTGGCCGCGAGGGTTACACGTTCCTGGGCTGGAACACGCAGGCCGACGGCACCGGAACGATGTATCAGCCGGACGCAACGTTCCCCATGCCCGCCAATAATGTTACGCTGTATGCCGTGTGGTCTGTCAACCCGTATAATGTGATTTACGACGCCAATATATCGCAAGCAACCTCGCCGCTGACTCCGCCCGAATCGTATGACTTCGGCGAAACCGTAACGGTTGCGCAGGCAATTGAAACCGAAGGCTACACCTTCACGGGCTGGAACACGCAGGCCGACGGCACCGGTACGGATTATCAGCCCGGCGAGACATTCCGGATGCCAAACGACAGCGTGACGCTATACGCGATTTGGCAGGTCAACCAGTATACGCTCAGCTACGACGCGAATACTGACGACGAGATTGACGGCGAGTTGCCGCTGAGCGAGTTGTATGATTTTGGTGAGACAGTCACGGTCGCGGATGAAATCGGCCGCGAGGGCTACGTATTCCTGGGCTGGAACACCGAAGCCGACGGTACAGGCATAACCTATCATTCGGACGTGGCGTTCTCAATGCCTGCGGACGATGTGACGCTGTACGCGATATGGCAAATTGAGCAGTACGCTGTCAGCTACGACGCGAATACGGACGAAGAAATTACCGGAGATTTGCCGCTGAGCGAGTGGTATGATTTTGGTGAGACGGTCACAGTCGCGGCGGGAATCGGACGCGAGGGCTACACCTTCGTGGGATGGAACATAGAAGATGACGGCAGCAGCAGAACCTATCAACCGGGCGAAGAATTTGAAATGCCCGCCGAATATATTGCGCTGTTTGCTATGTGGGAACAAAACCCGCCCGCTGAGACAACAACTACTGTCACAACAACCACCACAACCACAACACCCGACCAGACCTCGCCTCCCGACGACCCAACCCCAACAACCACCACAAAACCGGCTCCGCCGGTAGTAACGGGCGACGCGGGT
>WRDE01000215.1 GCA_009783605.1 Oscillospiraceae bacterium | reverse complement strand
TGTTTTTGCCGCAAGCTTGAAACATTACAGACAATTATTGAGGTTTTTGTCGATGCGTACAACAAGTTTGGAGAAGCAAAGCTTATGTGCAGAGTTCCCGTAACACACAAGTCTCAAAGTCATGCAAAGCATCTCCACAAATTTCGCGAAGTCGGCCTTTCTGTTCTCGATTTCCTATAACAACGCACTGTGTCCACACCCGTCAAAGATAATTCATTGCATTAAAAACAAGCATCTGCTATAATAACCATATCCCCTCACACAAAACCCCATCCAACACCCCCACACCTCCTCAGCCCGCTCTGCGCCTGACAAAATACCCGATAAAAACCCCGGCATAAGCTTTCGTGCTAAAAACGACGAAATGTGTGCCTATGTGTTGTCCCGTAAGGATGTATGTATCCAAGCGGGACATTTTGTTGATAACATAAAAACCCTCCGCAACAGAGGGTTTTTATGTTATGATGATATTCATTTTACCGCAGCAAGCTGCTCCAATGCGAATAAGCGTATATCATGCTCCTCGACTTTTTCATCCAACCGGTCAACTTGCCTGCCGCGGTCCTGCCAGCCCTCAAGACCGTCTTTTATCGCCTGCATCAACGGCAGCACCTCATGATTATGGTATGCCATATCCTTCCGCAGCGCCAGCACGTCTTGTTCCAAGCTATCAAACCGGCCTTCCAAATTGTCAAACCGGCCCTCCAGATTGTCTAAGCGCATGGTAACAGGTTCTATTTCATCCTGCACGATTGTCCTGGTTTCTTCTTTTACGATTGTGCGTATCGCCTGTAATAACGCTTGATCATCCATATGTATCACCCCCATCAGCAGTATACACGCATTCCATGCATTTTGCAAGCTGTTTTTGATAAGTTAATATCCGAAAGTACCGTCCATCGATTCGTCTTTTTCTACCCATTCGGCCACGTCGGTGACGGAATAGGCATCGCCGGTGTCGCGCACGATTACCCGGGCGATACCGGCGTTAATGACCAACCGCTTGCACATTGAACAGCAATTGGTACCCGGAACCAATTGGCCTGCCGCGTCGGTACAGACCAGATATAGGACGGCGCCGATCATATCCGAGCGGGCGGCATGGATGATCGCGTTGGCCTCGGCATGGACCGCCCGGCAGAGCTCATACCGCTCCCCCCGGGGGATTTGCAGCTTCTCCCGCAGGCAAAAACCCACGTCGGAACAATTCTGCCGTCCCCGGGGCGCGCCGGCATAGCCGGTGGAGACGATCTGGTCCCGGTTGACGATGATGGCGCCGAATTTGCGCCGCAGACAGGTGCCGCGCTCCGACACCGATTGGGCGATATCGAGATAATAGTTGGTTTTGTCCCGCCGCTGCATAAAAATCCGCGTCCTTTCCGGTATATAAATTGTAAATGGAAAATGGAAAATCCGAGTTCCAGTATACCCGTTTTTTTCCGGGTTGTCAAAGAGGAAATATTTTTTTCAGTATAGCGTTATAGAACTTGACTATTTTTAAGGTTTTATGTTATGATGTATGCAAGCAGAAAATATCAAATTATGAAAGGTGATAGTTATGAAAAAAATAGGCTTATTCATCCTCGCGCTTTCGCTGGTCCTCTCCTTGGTGGCCTGCGGCGGCGGCAGCGGTAAGGCCGCTCAAAAGTTTATCGACATATTCGCCAGCGGGACCTTCCATATGAAAGCGACCGCCTCCGACGGATACGGCGGACAGGCAGCCGTGGAGATGTATTGTAAAGGAGATAAATTTGCCTCTGTCATGGAAGAGGATGGCGAAACCGCCCGCATGGTCGTCAGCGACGGCAAATATTACATCATTTCGGACGCGGAAAAAGAATACACGGTAATGGATCTCGGCGGTGCATCTCCGATGGATGATATCCCGGTCACCGGGAATATGACCTTTGTAAAATCCGGCAAAGCGGATTTTAACGGGAAAAATTTATCCTTTGAAGAATATACCAACGCAACCGGAGACACGGTACAGTTTTTCCTCGACGGTAATAATCTTGCGGGACTGAGAACCCTTGACGGCGACGGCGACGGGGATGATGTCATCATCCTTGTTCTGGACCAGAATGTACCGAACAGCGTGTTCGATATCCCCGGCGATTATACATCAAACGATTTTGGTGATTTTGATCTGGACGGTTTCGACCTGGACGATTTTGATTTGGACGATTACTTAAACGGGTATTTAAATGATTGACCGGTGGGTATAAAGGGTATGGATTATGGGCGGTCTTACATGACTGCCCATATCCACGTAATGGTATATCATTGCCGTCCGCGTGTACCGCCTTGCCAATCCGTTTTCCGTTCTCCAAAGACATGGTGCGAAGCATTTAAAACTCCAAACAGTGCGCAGCCTTTTGGCGCGCACTGTTTGGAGAGGAGAGAGGAAATATGAGAAAGGAATGAAAGAAATAATCGGACGTTACTACCGGTTGTGGATTGTGGTTTTTTTACCGTTCTGCCTATTTAGACACACTTGGTAAAAAAAGGTTTCGCGAAAATAACAAAAATTTTACTGACAGTATAAAAGCGTGAGAAGATTATATGGATTTAGAGGTATTATCTCCCGCCGGTAACCGGGAATGCTTAGAAGCTGTGCTGCGGTACGGCGCCGACGCGGTATATCTGGCCGGTTCGGCTTTCGGGATGCGGACCGCTCCGGATAATTTTACCGCCGACGGCATTGCCGAAGCGGTAAAGCTGTGTCACGGGCAAAAAAAGCCGGTGCGGGTTTACGCGGCGGTCAACACCCTGCCCCGCAGTGTCGAAATAGCGGAGCTGCCGCGGTTTTTATCGGTCTTAGACGCCGCCGGAGTGGACGCGGTGATCGCGGCCGATCTCGGGGTGATGGCGCTGGCGCGGCGGTATTGCCCCCGGGCGGCGCTGCATATCTCCACCCAGTTCGGGGTGGTGAATTATGAAACCGCCAACCGGTTGTTTGAGATGGGCGCGTCCCGGATAGTGCTGGCGCGGGAGCTGTCAATAGAAGAGATCGCCGAGATCCGGGCGAAAACCGATCCCGCGCTGCAGCTGGAATGTTTTGTCCACGGCGCCATGTGTATCTCCTGGTCGGGGCGGTGTGTGATCTCGAATTGGCTGACCGGGCGGGACGCCAACCGCGGCGACTGCGCGCAGCCCTGCCGCTGGCCATACCGGGCGGAGCTCATTGAACCCGCCCGGGACCGGCAGCCGATGACATTGGAAGAGGACCGAAACGGGAGTTTCCTCTTTAACGCCAACGATTTGAATATGATTGGGCACCTGCCGGCGCTGGCGGCGGCAGGTGTCACCGCGTTCAAGATCGAGGGCCGCGCCAAAGCGGCCTATTATGCCGCTGCGGTCACCAACGCGTATCAGGCGGCCAAAACCGCTTTTGTGAACGGCGGGAGGCGTCCGGATTTCCGGCAGGAGGACTGGGTCATCGAGGAGCTTAACCGGGTCAGCCACCGCCCTTACGGCACCGGCTTTTATTTCGGCCAGCCGGCGCAGGAAACCGTCCGGGGCGGCTATATCCGCGACTGGCAGGTAGCGGCGGTGGTGACCGGATATGAAAACGGGCGGATCGTGCTGTCCCAGCGCAACCGCTTTTCGACCGGCGAAACCCTGAGTGTGCTGGAGCCGCAAAAACCGCCGTATGATCTGACGGTCACCGCGTTATATGACCAGACGGACGCATGGATTCCCGCCGCGCCCCACCCGCAGATGATCTGCCGGATCCCGTGGGGGCGAAGAATCGCGGCCGGGAGTTTTTTGCGGAAAAAAATATAAAGTATTTTGAAAATACCGGCAGATAAACCTGAAAAATTTTCAAGTTTGTGCGAAATATTATAATGGTAGATATCCATCGTGTTATCATACAAATTTTCGGGAGGAAAGAGAAATGAGAAAGTACCTGACCATCGCATTCATCTTAGTGGCTGTATCCGCGCTGTTACTCATCGTCATGGGTTCATCCTTTGCAGCCAACAACGGCAACGGCAACAACGGAAATAACGGAAATGGCAACGGAAACAAAGACTCCGCGGTCAGTGCGGAACAGACCATTTACCTCAAAGGCTCCGGCAAAGAATTTTCCTGGAGCGGCTGGCAGAACATCTTCTACACCGGCGGCGCTTCGGCGGCAGACGCCAAGGCGCACTTAAACGGCTGGCACCTTGTGTATACCGGCAAGGCGTTCAATTCGGTGACCGGTATGCAGGTGACCTTCACCAACGGCAATGTGTTCAGCTGGACTCCTGCCATGGGCCCCTCGGTCAACGGCGGCGGCAACAACCCGGGCTGGATCCTCTATGCCCCGGCAGATTGGACAATCGCCTATATCGACAAGGGCAACAACAACGAGAGCGGCAGCTTTTTGAAAACCGTTGAATCCGGCAATTTGAATTTCAATATCAGCGGATTCAATAAAGGGACGCCGCCGCCGGAGCCGCATATCTGCAAAATCAATCTCCACGGGGTGCTGGCAAAGGCCAAAGACTTTTGCGTAACCTATCCCGAGCCGACCTGGACCGTGGATTCGTGGAATGAATTCCAGGATCTGCAGGC
>WRDE01000214.1 GCA_009783605.1 Oscillospiraceae bacterium | reverse complement strand
TCGGCGGGTTCTGCGCGATGGAGGGGGAGGACCCCGAGACCCCGATGCCCCAGGCGATGGGCGGCAGCGGAAAAGGGGTGGTGACCGACCGGGAGGCGGCGCTGCGGGACGGTCTGGACGAGGCGCTGGCGGATTTTGAATTGCGTCCGGTGAATGGCGCCGGAACCGATGATTCTGCCGCGGGCGATTCTGCCGGGGCGCTTAAGAATATGCGGGCGTTTAACAACAAGAGGATCTGGCAGCGGGCGCTGATATTGGCGGCCGGGGCGATCATGAATTTGATACTGGGCTTCGCGCTGTTGGTGGGCTATTTCGCTTTTTGTCTCCCGGAAAACCGGAACGGGGAGATATTGATTCCCACCCGGACGGTGGTGACGGTGGAAAACGAAGCGTTGCCGCTGCTGCCGGAGGATGTGATCCTCAGCATAAACGGCCGCCATGTGTTCAGTGAGATGGATATCCGGATGTTTTTCCAGAACAGTGACAGCCGGGTATTCGATCTCACCGTCCGCCGGCAGGTTGACGGGGAGACGCGAAAAATCAAGTTGGAAAAGGTCGATTTTACCGTGTTAGACGAAAAAACCGGACAGGAGCGGTTCAGTTTCGGGTTCAGGGTATTGGGGGAGACCCCGGTGTTCGGCAATGTATTGGCTGCCGCGGCCCGGACCGAGGTGTCGATGGGCTTTTTGGTCTGGCATAGCCTCGGCGACCTGATCCGGGGCCGGTACGGCCTGAACGACCTGTCCGGCCCGGTCGGGACCATTGATATCATCGGGAAAACTGTGGACGGGGTGGTCAGCGGCCAGAATACCCGGTTGGCGGTCGGCGACCTGCTGATGCTGATCACCCTGATCACGGTCAACGTCGGCGTCTTCAATCTGCTGCCGTTCCCGGGATTGGACGGCGGCCGGCTGATGTTTTTACTCTATGAAGCCATCGCCCGCAAACCGGTGCCGCCGAAATACGAGGGTATCGTGCATTTTATCGGCCTGATCCTGCTGCTGCTGCTGATGTTGGTGGTGACGTTTAGCGATGTGTTGAAGCTGTTTTAGATAATGTATAATGACGAGGTCAACTGAATTTTCCGCTGCATTTTACATTTAGAAAAAAGGAGCTGCAAACCCATGAAAATCAACAAAAAAGCGCTGTCCCTGCTACTGGCGGCGGTGTTGCTTTTTATCTGCATACCGGTTATGGCCGATGGCGGTACAGGGCCTATTGTGAAGGTTGTGCGGGAGCCGTTTCTGGAAATAACCGGTATGTTTTTTGAGGATCAGTGCAGAACCATAAACGGAAGAATCGTCGTGGAAACAGGGCCCGCCGATGGAAACGGATTTTTCGACGGGGTGACGGGAGAGGCGATTGTCGTCCCCGGGGAATATGATTATGCGCCCGGCTTCAGTGAAGAAGGCTTCTGCATGGTCGGGAAAGGCGAATGGCCGATAATAAAATGGGGTTTTGTCGATATAGACGGTCAGTTGGTGCTCCCCTGCGAATATGATGATGCGTGGTATTTTTCCGAAGGAGTGGCCGCGGTCAAAAAGGATGGCAAGTGGGGATTTAGCGACACAGGCGGACAGCTTATGATCCCCTGTGAATATGACGACACCAGCGTTTTTTTCGGTGGATTTTGCAGTGTGCAATCCGGCGGCAAATGGGGGGCTATTGACAAAGACGGACAGACCGCCGTCCCCTTTGAATATGATAAAATAGATGTATTTTACGACGGTTATGCCCGGGTGCAGAAAAATACAAAATGGGGTTTTGTCAATGAAACCGGAGAATTGGTGATTCCCTGCTTATATGACTACGTCGATATTTTCTCTGAAGGCTTGGCCTATGTTCGCCAGGGAGATTGGGCTACCGGAAAAAGAGGCGTTATCAATATGGGCGGGCAGATGATTATTCCTGTTGAATATGACGATGTGGGGTACTTCAGGGAAGGCTTCGCCCCGGTTCTGAAAGACGGAAAATGGGGTTTTATGAATACCGACGGACAGTTTGTCATTCCGGGTGAATATCACAGTACATATGGCTTCGGCGAAGGATTGGCGGCGGTTGAAAAAGACGGAAAATGGGGATTTATCAACACAGGCGGACAGCTTGTCATTCCCCGTGACTATGACGGCGCCTGTGCCTTCGAAGAAGGATTGGCGAGGGTGAATAAAGACGGACAATACGGGTATATCAACAAAGCCGGAAAGATCGTGATCCCCTGCGAATATGATTTTATTCTTGACCTTGATAAAAACACAGAATTGTTTTTTGTGGAGAAAAACGGCAAGTGGGGCGGTATCGATAAAAACGGGAAATTGATTGTTCCTTTTGACTATAACAGTGTAGAAACCGGCTATTATAACAGCAAAACCAGAGTGATAAAAAACGGCAAATACGGCGCACTCAACGATGGGGGAAAGCTGACTGTCCCCTGTGAATACCAAATGATAAGCTTTTTCAGAAACAATCTGGCTCCGGCATATAAAAACGACAAAGGCGGCTGCATTCATATAAACGGTGATGTGATCATTCCGATCAAATATCAGGCCGTCGCCTATGCCGGCACGGTAGGGGAGTTGTCTTATTATTGGGTGCAGCAGGACGGTAAATGGGGCATCATATCGGTCGATCTCTCGCGGCTGCCTATTCAATTTGGCAAGGTCAGCGGCGGGGAAGCCCTGTCGATCACCGACGCCCGGTTAGTGCTGCAATTTTTGGTCGGCAAGATCACGCTGACACCGGAACAGCAGGATCTCGCCAACGTCAGCGGCAGCGAAAAAGTCTCCATCACCGACGCCCGGTTGATCCTGCAAAAATTAGTGGGCAAGCTCGAAACATTCCCGAGAACATCTATGTAATGTACAATGTATAATGTACAATGACGAGGTCAACTGAATTTTCCGTATCATTATGTAATGTGCAATGAATAGTGACGAAGTCAATAAGATTTTCCACATCATTGGACATTATACATTATACATTGTACATTCATAAAAGGGGGTTGCCACATGACCCGCCGCCCGGCCAAAACCGTATATGCCGGCGTGCTGCCTATCGGGGGCGGGGCGCCTGTTTCGGTGCAGTCGATGCTGAATGTCCGGGCGGCGGATATCGCCGGCTCGGTGGCCCAGGCGCGGGCGCTGGAGGCGGCCGGATGCGATATATTGCGGGCGGCGATCCCGGATATGGCGGCGGTGCGGCTGATCCCGGCGATCAAAGAGGCGGTATCGGTCCCGTTGGTGGCGGACATCCATTTTGACTATAAGCTGGCGCTGGAATCGGCGGCGGCGGGGGCGGACAAGATCCGGATCAACCCCGGTAATATCGGAGGGCCGGATCGGGTCAAAGCGGTGGCCGACGCCTGCCGCGGCAGGGGGATCCCGATCCGGATCGGGGTCAACGCCGGGTCGCTGGAGCCGGATCTGCTGGCCAGATACGGCCACCCGTCGCCGGAGGCGCTGCGGGACAGCTCGCTGCGCCACGCGGCGCTGTTGGAGCGGTGGGATTTTACCGATATCGTGCTGTCGATTAAGTCGTCCGACGTGGCGGTGACGGTGGCGGCCTGTGAGCTGACCGCCGCCGCCTGTGATTATCCGCTGCATCTCGGGGTGACCGAGGCCGGAACTGCCCGGACGGGGCTGATCAAGTCGGCCGCCGGTATCGGCGCGCTGCTGCTGCGGGGGATCGGGGATACCGTCCGGATATCGCTGACCGCCGATCCGGTGGAGGAGGTGGCCGCCGGCATCGATCTGCTGCGGGGGCTGGGGCTGCGCGGCGGGCCGGTGATGATTAGCTGCCCGACCTGCGGGCGGACCGCCATCAATTTGATCGAAATCGCGGCGGAGGTGGAACGCAGATTACAGTCGGTCCAAAAATCCATTACCGTGGCGGTGATGGGCTGCCGGGTCAACGGGCCCGGCGAGGCCCGGGAGGCGGATATCGGTATCGCCGGCGGCGATGGCAAAGCCGCGATCTTCAAAAAAGGCGTCGTGATCCGCACAGTGCCGGAGGAGCGGATTGTGGAGGAGCTGATGGAGGAGATTGAGCAGTTGACAGTTGACAGTTATTGAGGATTAATGGTGACGGGGGATCGGGAATTTTATGGAGACCGTACAAACCTTTATGGATATATTCGCTGAACATATACAGGATCCGGAATTGCTGGAGGTTTTTGGGACTGCGGTGGTTGAGGGGATGGATCCGGGTGTGTCCCGGAATTTTTTGACGGTTACGCTGCGGTTTGAGCGGTTTGTGGCTTTTGAATGGCTGCGCCGGGCCGAGACGGCTATTGACGTGGCGCTGTGTTTGAAGGGATCGGAGATTGTGCCGCGGTATCCGGCGGAGGCCTTTTCGCCGGAGTGTCTGCCGACGCTGACCGCGCTGCTGCGCCGGGAGAATACGGTGGTCAACGGGATGTTGGACAGCGCGGATATGACGATAGACGGGGGGATGCTGACGGCGCGGAGCCCCGGGGTAAAATTGCTGGAGGGTCTGGGCGTCGGGCGGATGCTGGAACAGCTGATCGCGCAGGTTTTCGGCTGCCGTGCGGCGGTTCGTTTGGAGGAAAAGGTAAAATCCGCCGACAAAACCGATTCTTCCGCCGAAGTGTGGGA
>WRDE01000213.1 GCA_009783605.1 Oscillospiraceae bacterium | reverse complement strand
CCGCCTGATCTTGCCGTTTACCGTTTTGGGCAGGCTGTCCACATATTCCACGATCCGGGGACATTTGTAGGGGGCGGTGATTTTTTTGACGTGGTTTTGCAGCTCCTTTGTCAGCTCCGGCGAGCCGGTGTAGCCCTGGGAGAGCACGATGGTGGCTTTGACGGCGAAGCCGCGTTCGGGGTCGGGCACGCCGGTAACGGCGCATTCGGTGACCGCCGGATGCTCCAACAGCACGCTCTCCACCTCGAAGGGGCCGATGCGGTAGCCGGAGGATTTGATCACGTCGTCGGTGCGGCCCACATACCACAGGAAGCCGATCTCATCCTTATAGGCCGTATCGCCGGTGTGGTACAGGTCGTCGTGCCAGATGCTGGCGGTCATCTCCTCGTCCCGGTAGTAGCCCGAGAACATACCGTAGGGCTTGCCGCCGCCGGCCGCGTCGGTGCGGATGCAGATCTCACCGGTCACGCCGGGGCCGACCTCGTCGCCGTTTTCGTCGGCGATGATCATCCGGTAGCTGGGGCAGGGCAGCCCCATCGAACCCAGCCGGGGCTGCATCCACGGGTAGCCGGTCCAGCAGCTGATGGTGGTTTCGGTCTGGCCGAAGCCCTCGAAGATCTTCAGCCCGGTCCCCTGCTGCCATACCTTGAACACCTCGGGGTTCAGCGCCTCGCCGGCCGTGGCGCAGTGCCGCAGGGCGGAAAAATCGTATTTTTTCAGATCCTCCTTGATTAGGTAGCGGTACATGGTGGGCGGTGCGCAGAAGGTGGTGATCTTATATTTTTCGATCTTTTCGAGGATATCCGGCGCCGAGAATTTGTCGAAATCATAGGTAAACACCGCGCTGCCGGCCAGCCATTGGCTGTACATCTTGCCCCACAGCGATTTCAGCCAGCCGGAATCCGAGATGGTAAAATGCAGCCCGCCCTCCTCGCAGCGGTGCCAGAAACAGCCGGTCATGATATGCCCGAGGGGATAGGTGTAGTCGTGCCAGACCATCTTGGGATACCCGGTGGTACCGGAGGAGAAGGCCATCAGCATCATTTCGGATTTGTGGTTGTTCCGCGCCACCGGTGTCTCCGGCGCGGCCTCCCATTCCGCGTCGAAATCGATCCAGGCCGGCCCTTCTGTCCGGTCGACCTGCGGCACCTCGCCGCCGAATACCGCCAGCTTTTCCACCGTCGGGCATTCGGCCAGCGCCTGCTCCATCGCCGCGACAACGCCGAATCGCGGCGTGGTCAGCAGCATCTTGATCGACGCCGCGTTCATCCGGTATTCGATATCCTTTTTGGTCAGCAGATAGGTGGCGGGAACCGCCACGGCGCCCATCCGGTGCAGCCCCATCAGCACCGGCCAGTAGCGCCAGTCCCGGGACATGGTCAGCATCACCATATCCCCCCGCCGCATACCCTGGGCGATAAAGAAATTGGCGGCCTTGACCGACAACCGGCGGATATCCTCAAAGGTGAAGCGCTTTTCCTCGCCTTCATTGGAGATCCACAGCATGGCCAGCGCGTTCGGCGTTTCGGCCGCCATCACGTCGAGACAGTCAAAGACAAAGTTGAAATTGTCCGGCACCGTCAGCTTGTAATTTTTTTGCAGGTCCTCCAGCGTGGCGAAATCGTCCCGGTGGCGGCCGGTAAATTTTTCATATAACGGCATAATTTTTTACTCCTTTCTCAGCCCATTACGACGGCGATAAATTGCGCGGATTCATTGTCTAACGCCTGCATCACGTGGGGGATCGACGCGTTGAAATACACGCTGTCCCCGGGTTCCAGAACATAGTCGGTGCCGGAGATGGTAAACCGCATCCGGCCGGCCACCACCCAGTTGAATTCCTGCCCGTCATGGGTGTGCAGCGCCGGCGCTTTTCCCTCCTCCGGTTCCACCGTGACCAAAAACGGCTCGGCTTTTTTGTCCCGGAAGGTAAAGGCCAGATGGCTGTAGCGGTAGGCATCCTGGCGTTTGACATCGTACCCCTGCCCCTTGCGCACAATGCACCAGTTGGACAGGTGCGAGCTGTCGCCGCTCATAATGTCGATGATATCCACCCCCAGAATGCGGGCGGCGTTGTATAAAAAGGAAAAGGAAAAGTCCAGCTCCCCTTTTTCATACGCGGCCAGCTCCTGCAGGGTGACCCCCGCTTTTTCGCAGAAGGTCTCGGGCGAAATCTCCGCGATATTCCGCAGAGCGGCCAGACGGAGGCCGATTTCTCTCAATTGTTCGGTCATGTGAGCATCTCCTTTTATTTTTTTTACGCCGGGGAATGGATCACACCCAGCCACGGGCGGGATAACGGGATAGACGGAACGCCTCACGGGGCGGGAACTCAACCCTGACAAATGAAAATAACCGCCGCAATCCGAAAATTGCGGCAGTCATGAAAACAGGTTTTTCCCTTACATAACTGGTGGTGCAATCGCCGTTTTGCCCATATCAAATCCCGGGATAATAATAATTATCCCGTTGATAATAATGATATTCTCGGCAAATAAACGATTTTTCATGAAAAGCTCCCGTTTGTGTCCATAGGATATACCGGCATTTTCAGGATTGTAACACATACTTTTGATTTCGTCAAGGGGATTTTTAAATTTTTGCGCCATTTTTTTGCGCCAGCAATGCATAAAATGTCACCCATTTATTCGACTGCCCCACTTTACCGAAACTGCATGGCTGCTTTACCAATGTGCCCTCCAGATGATATTTCCCGTTTTCATCCTGTTTTTCTTTCAGCAGCGCCCAGGTTTCACCCATCGCCGGATGCTCTCCCGCGCCCAATACCGCAAGGGCCGCGGCGATCAGCGGCAGTCCCATCCGCATCGGCTCGACCGGGAAAAAATTGTCGGTAAACCGCCATCCGGGCCGGCCGTCTTTTAACGACAATCCCTGATAATAAAACACATTCCGTTTCAGAAAATATCCCACCAGCTCTTCGGCGCCGCCGGGCAAAATGCCTTTGCGGCTGCATTCGGCATACAACAGAAGGCCGGCAAACGCGGCTTTGAAACAGCTTTTGCGCAGCGGCTTTTTGTCCAACAGACGTTTGCAGATGAATCCGCCGTCCCGGAGCTGCGCCGCAGAAAACGCCGAAATAAGCGCCATCACATCCTCCCGCCCGCCATAGCCCATCATCACCAGCGCCCGCAGCGTCAGCGGGCCGGCACACCCCGCGAGATCGCCCTCATCGGCGGCAGATTGCAGGATACCAACCGTATGATCAACGAACCTGTCAAGCCTTTTATCCTGTTTCACCCCATGCTCCGCAAACGCGGTCAAATACCGCAGCGGCGTATGGCCGCCCCAGTCTTTACTGCTCCACAACCCGTTTTCATCCTGCTTTTGCAGCATTTTTACGATGGATTTTTGTTGCCAGACAGATGCATAACTGTCTTCGGCCTCCGCTGCCGGCCTGCCGCAGAGCTCGGTCAGTGTCCTGTATCTGACAGCAGGATTGTCCTCCTCTATCAGCCAGTTTATCACGGTATCATGCATACATCTATCCCCCATCCATATCAAAATACAACCGCCCGTCTTTTTCGTTTACATTTTATATCCGCATGACCGGCATATACGCGTATCCCGTCTTATGCTCCGCCGTATCGAAAACTTCCATCTCCTGCGCGCCGTTGCCGGCCATCCGGAACCCGTGCGCCGGCATGAACCAGTTGCGGATATAGGCGAAAAGCTCCCAGATATCACATTCTTTTTTTGCCAGCAGATAGGCGGTATCCCTATCGGTATACGCCCGGATATATAACGACGCCGGCATTTTATAGACATCGACGCCTTCGGGCTGATCCGCAGTCGCCGTTTCTCTGACAAATCCCATCGCCCGGCGGGATTCCTCCAACCAAAAATTGACGCTCAACGTGATATCGCATATGGGCAGCACACAGCCGGCCGCTTTTTCACAGGCCAGCCTTTTTTGCGTCTCATCTACCGACGACAGCGCCTGATGCATATTTCCGCCAAAATCCTTCGCGTATACGATCTTCCCCGCAAAAATCGCCGCGGGTTTTTCGACGATTTCAAAAGCCGCCCCGCCGATTTTAACTGTTTCAACCACCTTTTCGGTTCCCTCCTCCCCGGTATCCAACAGATCGTCCAACGATACGCGGTAGAGCCGTCCGAGCAATTTCAGGTTGTAAACGTCGGGCAGACATTCCCCTTTTTCCCATTTCGACACCGCCTGACCGGAGACGCCAATCTTAGCGGCCACCTGGTCCTGAGTAAAGTTTTTCGCCCTCCTCCAACTTTTCAACCTTTCGCCGAAAATAAATTGGTTAAACATAGTATCCCGTCCTTTACAGCAGTTTATAGGACAAGTATATCACGCTGACGCCGGCGGAACAATCCTATGTTTCTTGAAATACAGCGGCAATATCAACCGGCGGTTGAAAAAAAGCGGCATAATAAGTTTTCACCCATTATGCCGCTTATATATAAGTTTAAGCTCCTTCTTCCTCTGCCTCAATCTCCCCCTTAACCTTCCCTCTTTTTCGCATAATCACCAACCCCACCACGGCTGCGGCGAGTACCAGTACTGCGGCGAAGAGTACCACTACCGGGACGTTGCCGATGAAGGGTATCCATAGATTGCCGGTTTTCGGGCCGGGCTCGATG
>WRDE01000212.1 GCA_009783605.1 Oscillospiraceae bacterium | reverse complement strand
TTTCCAATTCGGAGCCGGGTTTCCAGGAATGAACCGCGTAATGGCACTCGTCGCTCTCGGTGACGATGACGCTTTTGCCGTCGATAATTTCAATGCGGCCGTGGTGGTTTTTGTCCGCGGCCTGCTGCTGCGGACCGTTCTTGATCACCGCTTCGGGGGTGCCGATGGTGATTTTGGTGATGAGATGCTTGCCCATCTGGCCGTTGGGATCCCCGTCCCGCGTCTCGATAAACCAGCCGGTTCTGCCCGAGACCGCGTCGGTCAGCTGCGCGTAGGTATGGCCCTCATACAGGCCGCCCTGCGCCGTCGCGTTGATCGCCTCCTGTTCGGTCAGGATGATAAATTCGCCTTCAATGTCGATCATGTAACGTTTTGGGGACAGCTCATATGTCAGCGAGCCGATCTCCATATATTCCTTAAGTTGGATCCGGACATACACATCGCCGAAATTCTTTTTCGCGATACCGAGGTTGGTCACGCTGATTCTCTTGGTAATCTGTCCGTCCTCGACCTTCCAGTCGGGAACCTCATCGAATTCTTCCACTAAGGTGACGTCATACTTGGGCATAGTGCCGCTGAGTTCGTTGGATTTGTGCTGCCGGTAGTCCTGCCAGGCGTAGGTCCCGCCGATAGCGGTAACCGCCAGAGCCAGTACGGCGATGATAATCGCCGCGCGTTTTTTCAACTTGCCGTTGGTTGGTTTCATGATATTCGCGTCCTTTCTTTTTATTGAACATTTATTGCAACAATCCGTATGTTGGCTGTCTGCTCTGTACCCTGTTCCGTCAAACACCGCTCGGCTGCAGACTGGCGATAGTATTAGGTTACAGGATCAGCGTGACATTTGCCTGCTGACGTCTTGTTCAAACCGTTTTTATGGCCGGAGAAAGCGCAGGTTGCCTGTTCGTCCTTTTCTTCCTGTTTTCGGTGACTAATACGCCGATGGCAACCGCCGCGACCGTGAGGCCGCCGAGTAACAGGAGGATGACGCCGATATGGTCTGCGATGTCGGTGATGATGCGCCCCAGTTCGGGAACCGTGAGCCTGACCACCCCGACGACGTTCCCCGCCATCACGATATCCGGATCCGGCCGCGGATTTTCGATACCCTTGGTCTGGAATCCGCGCAGGCCGCTGTCGTTATAATTGTCAATAATATCCACGACACGGTGGGTGATCAGCTCGTTGTCGCTGCGGATATAGGTGATATCGTCGCCGATCCGGATCTCATCGGGGTCGGTCTTTTTGGTGATCACCAGCGCGTCCACCGGAATTTCGCTCTGCATACTGTTGGTGAGGACTGTATATCCCGAATAGCCGAAGAGATGAAATCCGCTGCCGGATTTTCCTCCGGAGATGACGGCGATCAGCAGGATAGCGGCGATGGCGGCGTAAAAGAGGATATCGGATATCCGCCGGACGATTCTTTTTTTTCGCTTTACCGGCTTTACCGGCGGAAGAGGTATCAGTGAATCTCCAGATGGAGCGGTACCGAGCGGTTCCGGCGCGTCTTCCTCCATTGCCCGGATATCCCGCAGGAGATTTTCAAAAAACCTGTCCTCGCCGGGTCCGGCGGCCGGCGCTTCCAACAGCATGGCGTCTTTCAGGATACCTTCATCCATAAAATCCAAAAGGAATTGCTCCCATGTGCTGGCCATGCTGTTTCACCTCGCATAAAATAATTTTCCAACCGGGATGAATTCACTGAGATTGATTAACCTGTTGCTGAAATCGGCCAGAATACGGGTTTCCTCGTCGCTGTCCGGTCTGGCGATCAGGCTGCTGCGCCTTTCCGCCTGTTCGGCGAGCTGTGTCATCTGTGTCAGCAGTGCCGTATATTCCTCCGACAGTTTTTGGATATACATATTGACCTGCTTTTTGTTGTACCCCATCGGCGCTTCGGTGAAAAAGTTTTTCATCGCGTTCATCGCGTTCATCGTGCCTCCGTTTCACAGTATTATTTTTGATGAGCTTAGTATGAGGTATAAAGGGCCTTTAAGGTCAACCCCTTTTTTGAAAAAAATTGAAAAAAATATTTTTTTCTCAAAAAATGTCCGGATAAAAATCCGGGAAGCCTTGGTATGACTGGCTTTTAAAAATCCGGACAACAAAAAAAAATTCACGGAACAGGGTTTTTCCGGCTCAAAAACAAAAAAAATAGCCCCAAAACACCCCTCAAACCTTAAACTGTTTAAGGTTTGCATAAAAACAACCCCCTCACGGCAATGCCGTGAGGGGGTTGTTTTATACTATGCCAGGAAAGTGAATATAGCACAACAGGATTTGCGCACGGGGTCGCGGCGGCGAACCAACAAACGTCCGGTATTTGCTTATATAAGCGCACACAACCTAACAGGCGTTTGTGAGTGGGGCTATCAGGCGTTTGTGAGTGGCTCCGAGGACGCTATGCGTCCTCAACACATGGGAACTAACAGCATCGTATCCTCCGGCAGCACCTCCGAGGCGAGGCTGTTTTCATCCATCACCGCCTGCATCGAGGTATGGCACCCCTTGGCGATCTCCCAGATGGATTCGCCTTTGTTGGCGTAATAGATCTTCAGCGCGGCCTTTTCGGGAGGGAAGGCGGCGTTTTCATCGGCGAAGACGCCGGATACCGCCATGCCGGTGGTGGTGATATAGCAGCTGCGGGATACGCTCAGCTGGACATTGATCTCCATCTCCTTGCTCGGCAGCACGGTATATTCCATCCGGGAGACGCAGACACTGACGGTCATCTGGTCGCAGATCTCGCTGCTCTTGTTGGTGAAATTGTCCACCCGCTCATAGTAGGAGATCTCGCCGCCGGTGTCCCGGACCAGCAGACAGACGGTCAGCCGCCCGTCGATATAGTTGCCGTCGGCGGCGTAGCGGGGGGTGACGGCGTGGACCTCGGCCCAGTAGTCGACGATATCCTGGATATTGTCCGCCGGCATCTCGATGGTTTCGCGGATGGTATGGATTTCCCGGCGGAAGCCCAGCAGATGGGGGATATCCATCCGCTGGAATTCGGCGGTGAGCGGGTAGCGGACCGAGTAGACGTCGGTCACCACGTCGGAGGAGCCGGTTTTATAGCACCGGACCGACGCCGCGATCTTGGCGTTGACCGACAGCAGGCCGCTCTCGCCCGACTGGCTGTGGTTGAGGTGGATATCATGGGAGATGACCTCCAGATCGGCGTCGCAGTCCCAGTCGTCTACTAAGCCGTCCACGTCGATGATCTGGCTGAAGGGGATCTCCTGGCTGACCGTGTCGGTGGCGCCGGTACTGCTGTCCGACACGTAACAAACCCGGACCTGCAGCACCCCTTTGAGGATGGCTTTGTTGATCAGCAGCTTGAATTCGGTCAGTTGGGGGACGACGGCGCTGCGGATGATGGATTCGGCGGGCGGTTTGCTCTCGCCCAGCTCGGTGACCTCGTTGATGGTAAAGGTCTTTTCGGCGCCCGCCGCCGGGACGGTAAACGCCACCGGCTGCCGGCGGGTATAGACGCCGTCGCCGGCGATATCGGCGATGGTGCTCATCGACCCCTCGGTGACGATCATCATCTTGACGGTAAACGCGCCGTGGATGTCCAACCGCCGCGGGCTGGTGGCGCGGCAGTTGATGTAGTCGGTCTTGGCGGTGAGCTGGATCATCGGGATCCCGCCGCCGCGCAGATTGAAGACGCTGGAAAAGGGCTGGGAGAATTCGCAGCTGCGCACCGTCCGCCGGTTTTCATCCAGATAGAGTATCCGGATAAAAACCGTTCCGTCGGCGATCAGCTTGTCGGATGTGATCTGGCGGCTCTGGATAACCGGCCGCATGGTGCATTTCAGCACCGCCGCCACGTCGGCGCAGTAATCCGGCAGCATAAAATCCCCGTCCACCGGATGTTCGTTGAATTCGTCCGCCACCGTCTCGCATACCGCGATCTGTTTTTCGTCTATTACCAAGTTCATAAATCGGCACCTCTCCTTGACCAATAAAATATATGTCAATGATGCATATGCCGATTGTCCGGAGGATATGCTTGTTTAGATTTTAGATTTTAGAGTTCAGATCTTAGACCTGAAGCCGTATACGTGTCTGTATTTGTATCTGTATCTGTATCGGATTATTTGGATTTATCTGGTTTTTTTGGATTCATCTGGATTTCTAAAGTAGGGGCGGGCCTTGTGTCCGCCCACGCACACAAGTTGCCATTTCGGGCGGACACAAGGCCCGCCCCTACGCAAAACTCAGTTATACCACTTCTTCACCATCGCCAAATACTCGTCCGGAACCTGAAAATAGGCGACGGTATTTTCGTATTTGATGACCATACAGGGCTTGCTTATGTCGATATCGCGGTCAAAAGACATGGCGATCATCTCGGCGATCCAGTCGCACTGACTAAGCGTCGGCGACATATAGACCGGATATCCCGTAAACCCGGAGCCGAGATTGAGGGGAAAGATCATGAAAGGCATATCATACTCTGAAGGCCGGTAAGCGGTAACCTTATCGTGCATAACGCTCAATGTATACGGATTTTTATAATTGATAACCATACCGGTGGTCTTCGGCAGCAGTTCGCCTAACGACACCTGAATCTGATAGGAGTCAAGCCCTACATTGGTAAAGATGTACACCGCAGGCAGAATGTCGTAATACTCATCAATGTATTTACGGAATTCGTTTCTGGAACTCCAGCTG
>WRDE01000211.1 GCA_009783605.1 Oscillospiraceae bacterium | reverse complement strand
TCGACCGCATCGGCTTCCACAACGATTCTTTTATAGCCGACGAGGACGACTGCGGCACATATCAAGCGGCTCCTTCATGGTTTGTATCGCCGCCTCCCTCAATTGCGACCCGCCGTCAGTGGATGTATGACCTCAAGAAGTCCAACGGCAACTATACAATGTTCGGCGGCGAAACTCAGGAACGCAACACAAACAACTGGGACGACGCGAACGGCATCAGGGTTCAGGCCGAAATGTCCGCGCTCAGGTGTACCTATATCAACGAGGACTATGCGGCCAACCACATCAACATCTGGAAAGCGGCCAACTTGGCGGCGACCGATATTGACCCCGCCGAAACCGCCTATACCCGCGTAAAGAGGAAAATGGGTTACCGCATTCGTCTGGAGGACGCGACCTTCACAAACGCGGTCAAGGCCGGCGGCGGCCTGGAAATTTCCGCAAATCTGCACAACGACGGCTACTCCTCCCTCGTAAAAGAACGCCCGATTTTTGTGGTGTTCAGCAATGATACCATAACCAGAGCGGTTCAGCTTGAGGGCGTTGACGTCAGGGACTGGCTTGTCGGCGCAAACACAATGCCCACGCAGGCGATCACCGTTCCGGCAGATTTACCCATGGGTGAATATAACCTGTCGCTGTGGCTGCCCGATCTGGCGCAAAATCTCCGCTCAAATCCCGCGTATTCCGTCCGTTTCGCCAATACGGGCATATGGGACGCGCAAAAGGGCTACAATAAGCTGGGAACGGTTCTGGTTGGCACAAACGGCCCGGATGCCCCGGTAACCACCCAGCCCACAACGACCTCCACCACCACCGCGCCGCCGCAGCCCGGCAACACATGGCCGAGCGTCGAGACCGGCAAATGGATCAACAAGTACAACTCCGCCACCGACGCGCTGATCACCGATTTCAACGGAAACGGTATCGTTCCCTCGTCGTCATACGGCTCCTTCGGCGGCAGCATATCAGACGGAATTTTCTCGGTCAAGGAATGGAACACTTCCACCTGCACGCTTTCTCCGGCGGCGGGGAACGGCTATGGGTATCTGGTCTTTGTGGTCAGAACAGGGGGAGATACCCTCGGCAACTTCTCCATGACCGGGTTCGGCTGGAATGGGATTACTCCCATAGTCGGTCGTGCAACAGGCGTTGTCACCACGACCACCTGTCCTGAGTTTACCGCGATTGTTGTGCCCAAGGGCAGCAGCGATGTCATCAATCTGCTCGGCTTTTCGAAGGGCGCGGGCGGGGATATTCAAATTGACAGCGTATACCTGACCAACAATCCTTACGTTTCAACAGGCGACGTCACAACCGTGTCGGGAGTAACCGCCGCCACAACCGTTAGCAATACAAATGTCACCAACACAATTACCAATCCGACCACAACGAAAACCACCGCTCCGCCCGTTGACCCGTCGGATAGCTGGCCGGGAATCACGGATCAGCCGCCGGTCAACAAGTATAAAACCGGCTCCGATTTGCTGGTCACCGACTTTGACGGAAACGGCGCGATTCCGCCGTCCGGGTATGCCAATTTGGGCGGCGCGATTACCGACGGCGTGTACAGTGTCAAGCCCTGGAACACCGACAAGTATTTCTTCACACCCGGCGTCGGAACCGGTTACGAATACATGATCGTCGTTGTCAAAACCACAGGGGCTTCGATCCTCGGCAACCTTGAGATGACGGGGTTTGCCTGGCAGAACTTCCTGCCGCTGACCAATACGTATTTTGACATACCGGGTATGTCCGCCACCGCCGTTTGTCCTGAATTTTCCGCTATCGTCATAAACAAGGACAGCGCGGACGTTATTAACTTTATCGACTTCGCGTTGAATGCAAACAACGGAGGCATTCAGGTTGACTGTGTTTATCTGACCAACGATCCTTATTATGTAGCCTCCGAAACCACAACCAGCACAACCAACACAACTACCACGACTACCACAACCACCACGACTACTACAACAGAACCTGCCACGACCACCACGCTGACCGAAGTGCCGGAGGATATTTCGGTTGTCATGAGGCTCGACAATATTTACGCGGCGGTCAACGGCGAAAAAGTCCGTGTCAATGAAGCGCAGGAGCTGGCTCCCATCTTTAATGACGATGGCAGAACAATGGTTCCGTTCCGTTTTATCGCAACCTGCTTCGGTGCGGATGTCGACTGGGACGAAGGCCTGGGCAGCGCCATCATCGACTACCAAGGCAAACATATTGCGATTCCTATCGGCGAGCCTTTCGCCTTTGTTGACGGTGTGAAAACGCCGATCAACGCCCCGGCGCAGATCATGACCTTTGGCCGCACGTTTGTGCCGTTCAGGGCGGTCGCCGAGCTGCTGGGGGGAATTTATCTGGATTATGATCCCGGCACCATGACCATTATCGCGTCCGACGCGCCAATTGAGGGATCGAGGGATATGGCTTATTATGTCGCGCTGTTTAACAGTATTGTAGGATAGGGTATGGCAAAATAAAACAAAACTTTGAGAAGGGCGGGGATTTATCCCCGCCCTCCTCATTGTCGATACTTACCTGATTTGAGAAAGCTTACAGAAAACAACCTTCATTTCATGACGTAGATACATTTGGTTGTTCGCCGGATGGATTAAGCGCCGCCTGTATTAAAGCGCCCCGCATTTTAACGGGACTGAGGTCTGAATCCAGCCCCGCTTTTTCGCTTGCCGTTTTAAAGATTTTCCACAAGCTCTGGCGGGTCAGAGGCCGCCCGTTTTGACCCTCAAAAAGCAGGGTGTTTGCCGTGGTCTTTCTGTAAACAAAAAACGTCAGATATTCATGAAGATATTTCAGCGCCCAATCGCCCAGCGTATATACTTTCCCCGACGGCAACCGGAGTTGACAACTGACCGGGTCAAAACTGCCTATTGTCAGCGTGCATACCTCCTGGATTTTGATTTGTGAACCGCAGATAATCGCCAGCAGTGCCCGGTTACGGTATTCAAGAAAAGAAAAATATCGGATGTCCTTGTTCAGCAGAGCCTCCGCCTCGCCGACCGGGGGACTGGTGCGCTTTTTTCTAGGAGGCCGGGGACACTGGATTTTTTGAGCGGGATTGTCTTCCCGCAATCCGCACAAGACGCAAAAATCAAAGAAGTGCCGGGTCACGATCACCCATCGCATGATGCTGGATTCTTTCTTTTTGCTTTGGAGCTTTTCCACGATGCCGCGCAGTTCCTTCTCGGTAACATCTGCCGGTGTTTCTGATTCCATATGGAAAATCAGCAGCCGCAAATCCTGCAAATAAGATTGTATGGTAGATTCTTTTAAGCCTTTTTCCCTCATATGCTGCGTAAATTGTTTGATCATTTTAAGCATTTTTTACACCTCCTCTTCCGCGATGCGGAGTACCCTTTCTTACCGGCGCTGTCTGGCGCTGGCTTTTGATGCCTGAAGCCTGCTGATTGTCCACCGCAGACCGAAGGCGCTTACGATCATCAGTATAAACCACACCGTCATGCTGCCTGTTGTGTCGCCGGTGACGGGTTTGCTGTCCGGATAGCCGGAGCCTCCCGGGCTGCCGCCGGGTTTTCCGCCGCCGGGGGCTGTTGTGAGGGTTTGTTTTGTCGTGAATACATTATTCGGGACGGCGGTTGTGGTTTGCCTTTTGCCCGAATTGGCCGTCGTATAGCCGTCTTTCGGGGTGGTGGTTTGTCTTTTGCCTGAACCGGTCGTTGTTTGTCCGTCTTCCGGGGCGGTTGTTGTAGTTTGCCCTTTGGTGGAATCTGTCGTTTCAGCGCCTGTCACACGGGTCGGGTCGGTTGTTTTGACAGACGTTGAAGGTTCTGTTGCGGATGTTGTCTCTCCTGTTGACGTACTGGTACTGGTGGTTGAGATGTTTTCCGGCGGGGTTGTTGCGATGGTCGTTTCGCTTGTTTTTGCGGTGGAAGTGCCGGTCAGCTCGGTCACCGTTGTCGTCTCGGGCGGGGAGTAGCCGTTGATAAATTCAGCGGCGTCACAGACCTCGTCGGTTGCGGAGTTTACATACTCGACCGACTTGACCAGCAGTATGCTGCCCGATTGCTCCACCTCCACCGTAAGAATATAGGAGGCCTCATCATAGGAATATCCGGGTTCGCTTCCGGTGATCTCCCTGATGGTGTACTGATAGATTCCCGGGCTGAAAAATATGATTTCGCCGAATTTGGCCTCACCCTGGCCGGTTATCGTCACGGTACCGCTGCCCGGCAACGGGGCGTTGCCGATTGCGGTCAGCTCAAAGGTGAATTCCGCAGGCTGTTCGGGTGTATCGCCTTCGACCGTTTTTCTGACTTCGGGTTGATAGGAAACGGGACCGGTATATGTATTGATTTGGGTGAACTCAATGGCTTCCGGGGCGGCGTTTCCGTATCCGCTCCCCAATGACGATTGGGAATACTCAGGGGAATAATCGTCCTCATACACTTCATACCTGGCGCCGATCGGCAGGGTTATGGTTTTTGTCTGGCCATGCTTTAGTGTGAACGTCTGCAGCGTGCCGTCTATGTACACGGTAAAGCGGAACTCTTTGTCCGGGTCCGCGCCCATGCCCTGTACAAGCTTTTTAATCGTAAGCGTTGTGTCGTCAGGCTCTGTTTCAAGTCCGTAGGTATTGATAAATTCCGCGCTTGCGCCTTCCGGCGTAATATTACCGCGATGGCTGCTGCTGCTGACCGAGTAATCCTCAACCGGGGT
>WRDE01000210.1 GCA_009783605.1 Oscillospiraceae bacterium | reverse complement strand
CATTTCGGCAGGATGGGGCTGGGCGCCGTTTTCGGCAGCAAAAATCTGAAAGCCGTCCAGGTGTCCGGCGACAATATCAAGAAGGCCGCCGATCCCCAAAAATATATCCGGGTATACAACGAGATATATAAAAAAGTGACCACCACCCCGATCATGTCCAAATACCACGATCTCGGCACCTCGATCAACGTGAATGTGCTGAATACCATCGGCGCGCTGCCCACCCGAAATCTCCAGCGGTCGTCATTCGACAAGGCCGGCAATATCAGCGGGGAATATTTTGCCGAAAACAATCTGGTCCGGAAAATGGCCTGCGTCGGGTGCCCGGTCGGGTGTATCCATATCGGCCAGGTGCGCAGGGAATTCGATAAAGGACACGAATACGAGACGCTGAACGCCGCCTATGATTACGAGCTGATCGCCACGCTGGGGGCTTATCTGGGGATCGACGACAGCAACGCGGTACTGGAGCTGATCGACGCGGTTGAGGAATACGCACTCGACGCGGTGGCGGGCGGGATCTGTCTGGCCTGGGCCACCGAATGCTATCAAAACGGCATCATAACCCAAGAGCAGACGATCACCGGCCTCGCCTTCGGGGATAAAGACGGGTATCTGCTGGCGCTGAAATATATGGCGGCCAAGGCGAATGCATTCTATGCCGCTTTATCCGACGGCGTATACGCGGCCTGTAATCAATACGGCGGCGAGGAATATGCCGTCTCGGTAGCCAAAAATGAAATGCCCGCCTATCATACCGGATACGGGGCGGTGGTCGGATACGCCTGCGGCGCGCGGCACAGCCATCTCTGCAACGGCGGGTATGCCTATGACCAGGCAAACCGGGAGTTGGACAAGGAAAAATTGGTGAACGAGCTGTTTGACGAGGAGGTCAAGCGGTGTGTGCTGAATTCCCTGATCATCTGCCTGTTCGCGCGGAATGTATACGACAACGCCACCATCCTCAAAGCGATGGATGCGGTCGGGCTTTCGGGCTATGACGACGATGAATTGAATGCGCTCGGCAGGAGGATTTACCGGGTCAAATTGCAGATCAAAGAAAAATTGGGTTTCCAGCTCTCCGGCGTGCAAATAGCCAAAAGAATCTTCAAAACCCCCGCTATGGGTAAAATGTTAGATGAGAATATCGTCAGGGAGATGATAGAGCTGTTCAACGAAAAGAACAGGGCGCTGTTGTCCGAAGAATGAGGGGCAAAAAAATTAAATACTTTCTCCGAGCCGTATAAGCTAAAACATGCACTGTCACGCATATACGGCCGGCGCGGACAGGCTGTCCGCAACAGGGTGGCGTCGGAAACGGCTCCGCCTCCCGCCTTGGATGTCTAATTCAAGGCATTGGAAAGGAGAAGATATGCTTGCTTTTTTCATTGAAAAAGCAGGGTTGTTATCTTATTCCTTCTTTCCGTTAAAAGCGGCCGGAAGGACATTTTATTTTAAAGGAGAAGACCACCATGAAAAAACTTATCCCCATCGCGATTATGCTGTCAGTATTCGCCGCGTTTATCCTGACCGGATGTTCACCGTCAAAGGATGCCGAATCCAGCGCCGGTATATTGGTAAACAGCGAATCCAGTCCGGCATCAGAACCCGTCCGTCTCGACGTGTCCGCCGGTAAGGACGCGGATTGCTTTATCAATTTGCCCGCCGAAACCTTTCCCATTGAGATAGTCCAGAAAGGCGAGACCAAACAATTTTCCTTTGAGGGCGTTTCGTTGGATGCGCTGTTGTCAAGCCTGCAAATTGATACCTTTATTAAAATAGAGCTGGCCGTATCCGACATGGAGGAAAACCTCGATATCACCGGATACGCCCAAAGTGAAGCCGGCGTATTCCTTGGGTGGAGCGAATCCGGTACCGATGAAACACCGCTGCGGGTGTTCCCGAAAGACGCGGAAACCGGGAATCTTCTGACCCGCAACGTCACCGAGATTATCATAACAAGATGAAAAAGACTTTTCCGAAATATTCCCTGTTTGAATGGTTGGCTATCGCCCTGATCGCCGCCCTTGGCATGGCGGTAAAGCCGTTGGTCGCGCCGATCAAGCTCATCACCGGTCCGCTGGGTATTCCCGGGGGATCGGTGGCGGGCGGTATCTACATGGCGTTCCCGGTCATCGCCCGCGGCTTGGTCAATAAGCGGTTCGCCGCCACGCTGACCGCGGTGATACAGGCGGGGCTGGTTTTCACCACCGGGATCGGCTCGCAGGGCGCCATCAGTATTGTCTCCTACATAACGCCGGGGCTGGCGGTGGATTTTATTTTCCTTTTGTTTTCGATAGACATCCGCACATTTTCCTTGACCAAACAGCTCCGCGCCATGCCCGCCGCCTGCTTTTTCGCGGGAATGGCCGCCAATATAACCGGAACGTTTTTTGTCGGGCGTCTGCTGTTCCAAATACCGGTCGTTCCGCTCCTTCTATGGCTGTGTGTAGCCGCCTTTTCGGGCGGGATCGGCGGATTGTTTGCCTGGTTTTTAATCAAACAGATCAAAAAATTAAATATCCTGCCGTTCGGGCAGGGTAAATAAAAAGGGAGAGAGAAAAATGAGAAAAAATAAATCGGCCTGGGTCATCGGCGGCACCCTGTTGCTGCTGGCCGCCGCCATCGTGCTGTTGATGTTTCTGAATGACACGGTGGAGGTTACGAATACATTACAAAAGGATCCTATTTTGGCGGTAACCGCGAATGGCGAAACCCAGATGGTCTGCCGCGGTATGCTGGAGGAAATCGGGATACAGACCTTTACCGCCCATAAAAAAAACGACGGAAAAGCCGCGGTGCAGGTGGAGTATCAGGGGGTGCCGCTGATCAAGATCTGCGAAGAGCTGAAGCTGGATATTTCCGGCGCGAAAAAATGTGTCGCGTTTGCTGTGGACGGCTATATTACGCCGGTTGCCATCGAAAAGGTGCTTGACCCGGAAAATGTATTCGTCGTGACCGGGCAAAACGGCGAACCGCTGGCGGAAAAGGCCGGCGGGCCGTTTATGCTGGTCATAGCCAAGGATCCGTTCAGTCAGTTCTGGTGCAAATATGTGGCGCGAGTGGAGTTTGAATAAGGAGAGATACAAATATGAAGGTATTTTCGGTTCTCGGCCGGTCAAAGACCGGCAAAACCACCACCATTGAGATCATCATCCGGGAGCTGATCCGCCGCGGGTATACGGTGGGCAGCGTGAAGGATATCCATTTTGAACAGTTCGCGATCGACACGGAGGGCACCAACACCTTCCGGCACCGGCAGGCCGGCGCCGAACCGGTGACGGCGCGCGGCGGCCGCGAGACGGATGTGTTGTTCGGCGCCCGCCTTTCGCTGGAACAAACGCTGGGTTTTTATCATCAGGATTATGTCGTGCTGGAGGGGGCGGACGAACCCGGCATCCCGAAGATCGTGACCGGCGACACGGCGGAGGAATTGGACGAGCTGGCGGATGCGTTTACCTTCGCCGTTTCCGGCAAAATTTCGGCGCGGATAAAGGAATATAAGGGCATCCCCGCCATTGACGCCACCGCCGGCCCGGCGGAATTGGTGGATTTGATCGAACAAAAGGTATACGACCGGCTGCCGATGGCCGATGAAGCGTGCTGTCAATTGTGCGGATTTGACTGCATCACCCTCGGGCAGCGGATATTGGCGGGTGAATCCTCCCGGGATGACTGCCGGATGATGAAAAAAGTGTCGCTCAGGATAGACGGCAGAGAGCTGGAGATGGTCCCGTTTGTACAGCAGATACTCAAAAACGCCGTGCGTGGCGTGGCCGGCGAGTTGAAAGGGTATCAAAAAGGCCGGGTACAGGTTGAGTTTTATGACGAATAGCCCTATGATCGAGATGAAAAGCAAACGCAATCGGGTATGGCTGAACACAGAAGACAACTGTATTTATAAACGCATATTACCGGCCCCGGACCGGCCCCGGCCGGCCGCTGCCGCTAATCAGGAAGCGGCTGTTCTGCGGGAGCTGTATCAGTCAGGCGTTCCGGTTCCGCGGGTTTTCTCCTGCGAAAACGGGGTGTTGAAGATGGAATATATCCGGGGCCTGACCCTCACCGAAATGATCGAGCGCGCGGATACCGGTCCGGCGGCGTTTACGGCGGAGGATCTCACCGGGATGATCCTCGGCTGGTTTGAGAAATTCTACGCGGCGGTTCCCGCCGATCGGCGGCGCGGCGACGTCAACGGCAGAAATTTTATCGCCGCCGAAAACAGACGCCTGCTGAGCGTGGATTTTGAACAGCTCCCCCTCGCCCCGCGGGAGCAGGATATCGGACAGATGGCGGCCTATATATTAACCTATGACCCGCCGTACACCCCGTTTAAGATGCATTTTGCGGAAAAACTGCTGGCCGGATTTGTCGAAAAATTCAATCTGAATGATGAGAAAGCAAAACTATACAGAGAAAAGGAATTGAACGCGATCCGGGGCAGGCGTTGAGATGATAATGATATATACCGACACGTCCCCTTCCCATACCGTGGCATGGGAAGGGGACGTGTGTTTTATCCTGCATCCGAAACTCCGCTCATTTCGAGGAGTAGAAATCGGATATCTTTCCCACTAAAAGCTGCAAAATCAACCGGGCGTCGGTGATGGTGACGCCGGCAACGCCGTCCACATCCGCGAGTTCCAGTTGATCTTCATCCAACTCGATCTTGCCGACGAGATATTGCAGCACCATCCGCGCGTCGGTG
>WRDE01000209.1 GCA_009783605.1 Oscillospiraceae bacterium | reverse complement strand
GGCTCGGCGGTGGTGGTAGTCGTCGGTTCAGCGGTGGTCCCGGCGGCGGTATCGTCGTCGTCCTGGTCGTCATCATCGTGGTCGTGGTCATGATCGTCGTCGGCTTCCTGCTCGGCCTCATAATCCGCTTTTGCCCTGTCGATGATGGCGTCAAAATCCTTTGTCGTCTTGCCGGTTTCATTGAAAGCGTCTAAATAGCCGTTCAGCTTATCCAGCACCTCAGCTTTTTCTTCGGCGCCCAGATCGGCATTATCGCCGTCGAACAATGGCCGCTCGATCAGTTTATAGCTGTAATAATTGTCCTCATAGTATTTCAGAATCTCATCCTCTGATACCGCGCGTTTGCCGCCCTTGTCATAGAGCCCGAAAAGCAAATCCACTTCATTCATCCGCAGCAGCTCATACATTTTCAGATAGCTGTTCCTGTTGAAGCCAAACCGGAGGGTACTGGAATCGTTGACAGTTTTCCCGATCTCCTCAAGATTCTTCAAGCTCTCCTCCGACAGCGTGACTTGCTCGTCCTCCATCATCTTCTTGACCGCTGTCTGGCGGATAAGCTCGTCGATGGTATGCTGCTTGATATATTCGTTTATAGACAGCTTAACCGCGTCGTCATCCTCGCCGTATTCCCATTCCTGCTCCCAGAAGTCCATACCGTACATACTGTATGTGTAGACGTTTTCGGAGTAATACCGGTCGTAGGTGAGGAACAGCGCCGCCAAGTATTCCCCGGAGGTGTAGGAGACATCGTCAATGTTCATCGCCAACTCCGGCAGCGAGCAGCCGGGCAGCAGCATCAGCCCTACCGTCACAATAAGCGCCAGGGCTCCGGCCGTAAGTTTTTTGATCATTCCCGTCATGGATTCACATTCCCTTTCCGTTGTTAGATGGTTGCTCAGTTATTTTATTCCCCCGGTGATTGAAATCACCGGGTTATTATACAAGAACAGACGCGGTTTGTCTACAATAAATTTCCCGGTAAAATATCCGTTTTAACCGCTTTTTAAAGGATTTTTCAACAAAATTATACAGTCTGGATAACCGGTCGGAAGCCGCAAACCGCTCAAAACTGTTGAAAACTATGTGGAAGAAGTTAAAAACTCCAGCTATTTCACGGTTTTGACGGTGGAAAACTCTCGGATTTATCCAATTCACGCAAGTTTTCCACAATATAAATTATCCTGTGAGTATTTGTCATAATATAGAAGATATCCTATTATTCCCCGCCGTCGTAGATATATTGATGCAGCGCCAGTACGGTTTTGGTGGGATCGGTCAGAATCAGTGCCAGCTGGCCGCCCTGGATATACCGGTCGATAAATTCATCTTCTTCCAGGCCGGGGACACGATATCCGGTGACAATCTTAAAATCGCCCCAGTTATTGATCCCTCTTTTCACATATCTGAAAAGCTCGTCCAGCGGGATATTGGTCAGCACATACGGTGCCATCTCCCGCACTAACGACAGCAGCTGTGTCAGGCCGGATTCCTTCGCTTTATCAATCAACAGTGTCAGCACCTTTTGCTGCCGGAGGGTCCGGGCGAAATCGCTGGAGGCGTCGATCTTGCGGATACGGGCATACTGCAGCGCCTGATAGCCGGTGAGATGTACCGTCCGGGCCTCGCCCCGGAGTTTGTTGTTATCGGTTTTGGATTTCGGGATCTGGGTCAGCTCGGCTGCGGTCAAATCAATCATCAATCCGCCCACCGCGTCGACGATCTCTTCAAATCCCGAAAAGTTGACCACGATAAATTCGTTGATATCGAGGCAGAAGTTATTTTTGATAGTCTCCCGGAGCAGCGCCGCCCCGCCGGCGGAATAGGCGCTGTTCATCTTGGCGTAGGTGGTTCCGCCGCCCGACCGGGGGATATCCACCGCGGTATCCCGCAGCAGCGAGACAAACCGGATCTCCTTCAGGTGCTCGTTGACCGACATGATCAGCATGGTATCCGACAGACCGGCAAAGGATTTGGGGCTGCGGGTGTCGACCCCGATCAGCAGGATGTTGGTGATCCCGGACACATTGCCGCGTATCTGAACCCCATCCACCGGCGGCGGCTTTACGATCGGCTCCGCGTTATCATCTATATGAATATCATCCGGATCAATCCAGGAGGAATCAGCCAGATTGGTATCGCCAACAATGCTGAAATCCATCAAAATCCCGGAAAAATACCAGAGTCCCGCCGACAGCGCAATCATCAGCAGCGCCGCGGCAATCGCGGCGATCCGCACGCCGAGAGAATACCGGTAACGGCGGGGAGGTTTTTGTTCGGTTTCCAACGGTTCCTGCGTTTCTATGGATTGTATTGCCATTATTTTTCCCTCTTGCTGTTGTATTCATGCTTTGGTAAATAGACTTTTCTTTAAAACAGAAATATCATAGCACATCCTTATCGTAAATGCAAGAATACCGCCGAAATGTTCATAATATTATCATAATACATCAACTATTTCACTGTTTCCCCTGAGCTTGTGGCGATACTTCCATCTTCGTTGATCACCAACTCCTCTGTTTCGGAGCGGCAGTATTTCCGGATATCCCGCATCCGGAACTGGTCGCCCGGTGTCATAAAGGTGACCGAGATACCGTGCCGTTTGGCCCGGCCGGTCCGGCCGATCCGGTGGAGGTAATATTCGTTTTCCTCCGGGATATCGAAATTGACCACCGCCTCCACGTCGTCCACATCGATGCCCCGGGCAGCCACGTCGGTGCAGACTAAGATCTCAAAGGTGCCTCTCCTGAATCCGTTCATCACCCGGTTGCGCTGGGACTGGGGGATATCGCCGTGGAGACATTCGGCCGACATCCGCTTCCCGCGCGTCGCGGATTGTTCCCGGATCAGCTTTTTTTCCAACCACTGGACGGTGGATTTCCGGTTACAGAACACCATCACCCGGCGCAGATCCAGCCCGGCGATCAGCGCCAGCAGCTGCTCGATCCGCTTGTCCGGCGGGCAGACAAGGGTATATTGCGCGATTTTGGGGCGATTATCCCCGACCGCCTCGACGTTGATCTCGGCCGGATCCTGGAGATATTCCCAGGCGATATCGGTGACATCGCGGGAGATGGTCGCCGAAAACATCACCAGCTGGGTATCCGCCGGCGTGGCGTTCAGGATTTTGCGGACGTCCTTGATAAAGCCCATCTTCAGCATCTCGTCCGCCTCGTCCAATACCGCGGTATAGACGTTGCCCAACCAGACCGAGCCGCGGTTCATATGGTCCAACAATCGTCCCGGCGTCGCCACCACCATCTGGGGCCGCTTTTTGAGCGCCTCCAACTGCCGGCGGATCGGCTGGCCGCCGTAGAGCGGGACCACCCGCAGCTCCGGCCGGAAAACCGCCAGCTGCCGCAGCTCTTCGGTGATCTGGATACACAGCTCCCGGGTCGGGCAGACGGCCACCGCCTGGATATCGGTCAGATCGGGATGCAGCTGCTCCAAAATCGGGATGCCGAAGGCGCAGGTCTTGCCGGTGCCGGTCGGCGCCTTGCAGATGACGTCCCGCCCCTCCATCATCACCGGGATGGTCTTCGCCTGCACCGGCGTCGGCGCGGCAAACCCCATCTTGGTCACGGCGCGGATGGTGGATTCCTCGAGATTGAGCTGTTCAAAGGTTGTGATGTCGGTCATGTTGTAGTTCCTTTTTGTATTATTTCAGAGCAATACTTCATTATTTTCTCAAGTATATCTACATTTCTGCTATTGTTCATAAATAACGACCTCTTCTTTTTTATTTTGCTCAAAAAGTCTTCGCTCAAAGCGCCGGTTGTCAATACATCAACCGGAACGGCAAGCGTTTCTTCCAATTTACGCTGGAATCCCGCAAGTTGGAACAAACCCTTGATGTTACCTTTATCAAGATGCAAATCAATATCGCTGTCCGGTTTTGCTTCCCCTCTGGCATACGACCCGAAAAGCGCCACTCTTTTTACCCCATACGCACGGGCTATGGGGACAACAAGAGACGTTATTTCGTTTATGGTATAAACATTTTGCATAGAATCACCCTTTCGCTTTAAGTTGTTTTTTCAAATACTTTTTTGATTATTTTCAATGCTTCCGCATCGGGGTTGTGAAACCTAACCGGACAGCAGCAGCATTTATTTTCAAAATCTTTGCCGCAGACGGTTACGGTATAGCCTGACCCTCCATTGCATTGATGACTGCAGCCTTTCATACAGGGCGCTAAACTGGTAGATACCAATTCCTTCAATGCTTCGCAGACAAGAAAGCCATATACATACTCATGGAAACGTTCTTTTTTTCTCCCGGCTGGCCATATGTACCAAGAGCCGTGACGTAATTTTAAATAACAAATTCTCGATGTATAATTAACGCCTATGCTGCTCTTATTTGCGAATGTCGGAGTCATTCTCTTTTCTCTCATCCATGCGACAAAATCAAGCAGATTGTCAAGCGCTTCGCCGTCAAGATATTCGGAAGCTATTTCTTCCACTTTTGGTTTGATTTTATTTTCTAACATTTTGACACCACACTCAATTTATATTTTAACACAGGACGCCCTTTGGGCGTACCCTACCAAATGCCGCCAATAATTTTCAATTTTCCATTCTCAATTTTCAATTCGCGGCGCTCCGCCCCGCGATATCCCGCGCCACCACCACCCCGGTCACCGACGCCTGCATCAGCCCCCGGGTGATCCCGGCGCCGTCGCCGATGGCGTACAGCCCCTCCACGGCGGTGCGGAACCGGTCGTCCACCG
>WRDE01000208.1 GCA_009783605.1 Oscillospiraceae bacterium | reverse complement strand
CGATCTCGATACCGGCGCGCCGCACTTAGGCTGGATCCGGGATGCGGCGGAATGGCACCAGCGGATTTTTTATATCATGTACGACGTCTCCGGCGCCCGCGCCCACGGCGACGAGGTCATCTATACCCTCCAGCAGGACATCGTCCGCAACTTGGAGAGCCGCGATATCATCAATTCGCCCGCCTACGCCCACGCCAACAACCGGCCGGTAATCTGTATCTGGGGGCTCAACGGCGCGCCGCAGTCGCGGTATCCGGCGGAAACGGTGCTGCTGCCGTTTATCCGCTGGCTGAAGCGGCGGGGCTATTTCGTCATCGGCGGCAGCTGCGACGACAACTGGCGCAGCGACAACAGCTGCTTTACGGCGGTTTATAACGCGGTGGATATGCTGTCCCCCTGGACGGTGGGGCGGTATAACCCCGATACGGTGGAGACCTTCTTCATCAAAGAAGGGCGGCTGCAAGCCGAGCGGGACTGGTGCGCCGCCCGAGGTATCTTCTACCAGCCGGTGCTGTTCCCCGGATTTTCCTGGTGCAACTGGAACAACAACGCCGTCAACCATATTCCCCGGGCCTCCGGGCGGTTTTTGTGGCAGCAGGCGCGGCTGTATGCCGCCGCCGGTATCAAAAACCTCTATTTTGCCATGTATGACGAATACGACGAGGGTACCGCGCTGATGAAAGCGGCCACCGACTCCCGGATGATACCGGCCGGGCCGCAGTATTTCCAGACCCTCGCCGCCGACGGCCAGTGGCTCAGCGCCGACTATTATCTGCGGCTGGCCGGGCGGATCACCGCGCTGTTAAAGCAAAACGCGCCATTCAAAAAATACCCGGATATCCCTTATTCAAAGGGACCGGTTTACTGGTACAACGGTTTCGAGCGCCGGACCGCCTATGTCCGCACCGCCCGGAAGGCGGCGGCCTATCCCGTGGAGGCGAATATCGACGTTTGTCTGTATAATCCGGAATGGTTGGAGCGGAAAAAAGCCCATGAATTGGTGGCGGCGGTCGTCAAAGGCGGCGACTACGCCCACTCCGGCGAATACGGCTTCGCTTTTTCAGGATTCTGCGCCGCCGACGGGCTGCTCTGCTATAAAATCGCCGATACCAGAATCAAATCCGGCAAACCACTGCATCTGCTGTACGCGTTAAAGCCCGGCAATGAGGGCGGATTAAAGGTGCGGGTGGATCTGCTGTTTGACGATGGCAGCCGCCTGAGCGAACGGGTCGCGGCCCCCACCTTTTCCGGCGAAATCGGCGAATGGCAGCAGCTGTCCTGCCCCATCAAACCAACCGGCCGCACCGTCACGGCGGTATTGGTGACCGCCGAAGGGGTGGGCGGTGATTTCGCGGCCTGTATTGATGATATTGAGATTGTGGAAACTTGATACAAATCCCAGATAAGGCAGAGCGGGCAGACTTTATGTCTGCCCGCTTATACTGTTGAAACAAATTATTAATCATACCGCGGGATTTCCGGGAGCTTTCCGACGATCACCTGCAGCATCAGCCGCGCGTGGTCAATTTTCAAATACCCGTCGCCGAAAAAATCCAGCAATTGCCTTTCGGCTTCCGAAAGATAATATTTGCTGACAATGCCGGAACATAATATCTGCAAAACCATCCGCACATCGCCGACGTTGAGCCGGCCGGTATAGGTGATATTGCCGGGGATGGCGTCTTCGATAAAGATATGGCTGATATCGTTTTCTTCAGCATAGGCATGGGTATAAGAATCCCTGTTGCAGCGGACCAGCCCCTGGCCGTAATAATAAAACGCGTCATGACCGATATAGCTGACGCTGGCCGGGACCGTGATGGCTGTGAGGCCGTTGCAGCCGAAAAATGCCCTGTCACCAATAGACATCAAACCGTCCGGCAGGGTGACATATTCTAAGCGATCGCAGCCTGCAAACGCCCATTCGCCGATATGGACCAAGCTGTCGGGAAGGTGGATGCCGTACAGATCATCCTGATACTTATACCCTGTGAACGCATGATCGGCGATGCCTTTGGTACCCTCAGCCAGGGAAATGGTTCTCCATAAGGATATCTCTCCCTTGTATTGATACGCTACCCGGCCGGCATATACCACCGCGTATTCCGGTTGTTCATCCAACCATTTTGTATTGAAAAAAGCGTCCTGCCCGATACTGACCACGCTGTCCGGAACGGTGATATCTTCCAGCCGCACACAGTGCATAAACGCCGCGTCGCCGATCCGGGTCACACCGTCCGGAATAACCACCGATTTCATATTTTTTTCGATGAAAGCGCTGAACTTGATTTCGGTGATACCCAGATCGCCGGGGATTACCACGTCCTCGGCGTCTCCGGTATACCTGACCAGAACCGTACCGTCTATGACGAAATCATCATTTTCACCTGACGCGGATATCGGGAGTATCCCCGCCAGCAGCGCCGCCGTCAAGACTATTGCAAAAATCCGGATGGATATGTGTATTTTCACCGAAAATCCTCCTTTGACATGGGGATTAAGCTGATAACAGTATATCATAGTAAAAATTAAAAGTCAAGGCGCAGTGTATGAAGACGGTTCCTTTTATGATACCACGTATACTTCCGCTTTTATAGCGGTTTGACTTTTGGTACGGAATATGGATCAAGTTAATATGATCATACCGTCGCGACCTGCGCGACCCGCGCGGAGAGATACAAGAAAAATATTTCATACGATTTATCAAACTGCTATAATTTGCCATTTACTTCGTCTTATGCATCTCCAACTGCGCCATCACCAATCCGTAATAAATCCCCTTTTTCCGCATCAGCTCATTGTGCGTCCCCACTTCGGCGATCTTGTGCTGGTCGATCACCACAATCCGGTCGGCGCCCCGCAGGGTTGACAACCGGTGGGCGATAGCGAAAGTCGTCCTGCCCTCGGTCAGCCTTTCAAGAGCCTGTTGTATTTGGAACTCCGTCTCAGTATCGAGGCTGCTGGTGGCTTCGTCTAAGATCAGCAGCCGCGGGTTATGCAATATCGCCCGGGCGATGGCGATCCGCTGCCGTTCGCCGCCGGACAAGGTATAGCCGTGCTCCCCCACATAGGTATTGTACCCGTCGGAGAACTTGACAATAAAATCGTGGGCGTTGGCCATCTTGGCCGCCCGGATAATCTCCTCATAGGCCGCTTCCGGTTTGGCGAACCGGATGTTGTCATAGATGGTACCGGTGAACAGGAAGGTCTCCTGCAGCACCACCCCGATCTGGGAATGCAGATGTTCCCGCTTGATATCACGCAGATCCATCCCGTCGGCCAGAATCCACCCGTCGTCCACATCATACAGCCGCATGATCAGGTTGATCATGGTGGATTTTCCGGCGCCGGAGGGACCCACCAACCCGATCATCTCCCCCGGCTGCACCTCGAGATTGACCTGCTCCAGCACCGGTTCATAGGATTTATAGCCGAAATGCATGTTCTCAAACAGGATATGCCCGCCCAGCTCATGCTCCGCCGCGTCGGGCGCGTCGCCCACGTCCGGCTCCTCCTCGAGGATTTCGTACATCCGCCCGAGAGATGTGGTCAGCTGCATGATCATCCGCGGCAGCCGGGTCAGCCAGCCTAACGGGCCATAGAGCATTCCGGCGCAGGCCGCGAACCGGGTCAGCTGGCCGATGGTCATATTGCCGCCCAGCACCTCCCGGCCACCGTAATAGAGGACAAAGAAGCTGCCGGTGGTCAGCAGGAAGGTCACCACCGGATAAAGGGTCGCCCAGAAGATCTCGTTGCGGCTCTGGATATACGCCAGCCGCTCGGTATAGCCGCGGAACCGCTCGGTTTCGCTCTCCTCGCAGCCGAAGGACTTGACCACCCGGATGCCGGAGATGACATCCTGCAGCCGGGTGTTCACCCGGTCGTTATACCGCCACTGCTGGCGCCAGAGCCGCCTTTCCTGCCGGCGGAACACCCGTATCAATACCGCCGCCAGCGGGGCCAGCGAAACGGTCAGCAGCGCCAGCTTCCAGTCCATCGTCAGCATCGTGACCGTCGCCATAATCATGGTGAACAGCTGGGTGAACATGCCGCCGAAAACCTCTTCCATAAACTGCCGGACATGCCGCGCGTCATGGACCACCCGGTTCATCAGCTCCCCCGCCTGCCGGGTGTCAAGGAAGGAGAGGGACAGCAGGTTGATCTTTTCAAAAACCCGGGTCCGCAGGTCACGGCTGATCCGGGTGCCGAGGGAATTGCCCCAGAGGGTCCGGGCCACCGACAGCGCCAGCGAGAGCAGCGTGACGGTCAGGGTAGCGGCGAAAAAGGCGCCGATCTCCGCCCAACCGCCGGCCGCCGGTACCAATACGTCGTCGATGAACCGCTCATTTATGTATTGCTGGAACACCGTCAGGCCGGAAATAGCCGCCATAAACACGGTAATCAGCATCAGCGGCAGCGCATAGCGCCTGCACAGATCCCAGAACCGGCGGAACGCCCGGCCCCGGCCGCCGTCACAGTCGGCGCACGCGGAAACGCCGCGCAGCGCCTTGCCGCATCGCGGGCAATGGGTTTCCCGCTCGCCCGATTCCACCAATTTATAATCGCCGCGGATAAATAACGTCGCACCCCGGGCGAGATACGACATCCGCACCATATGCTTCATCGAAAAGCGGCAGAGCAGCATCTCGCCGTCCGGCCCGGCCGCCGCAAGGATACCGCCATTGATATGGCCAAGGCATTTGATCTCTTCGCAGCCGGAAAGGGCGATAT
>WRDE01000207.1 GCA_009783605.1 Oscillospiraceae bacterium | reverse complement strand
TGCAGTTCGACGATTTCACCGTCACGCCGGTCTTACAGCCAACATACGGCGACATCAACGGCGACGGCGTGGTCGGCATTGCCGACGCCCGGTTGGTACTGCAGCATTTAGTGGGGAAATATGTCATCCCGGAGGAAAAACTGCCATACGCCAAGGTCAGCGGCGGGGCGGAGGTGACGATTGCCGATGCAAGGCTGATCTTGCAGCGGATCGTGGGGAAGATTGGGAAGTTTCCGCCCGAGACTTGAAAAATACCGGGCCGTGTGGTAGAATAAACATATCCAAATAAATACGATAAAAATGGGGGGATATGTTGTGAAAAACAGATGGATTGCGCTGCTCGTGACAGTGGCCATGCTGGCTTCGGTGCTGCTGGCGCCGGGGTTTCCGGCGGCGGCGGAGGAATCCCAACAAGTACTCGGCGATATCAACGGCGACGGGCAGGTGACCGTCACCGACGCGCGGCTTCTTATGCAGTATCTGGCGGGGAATACATCGGTGCCGGGAGATTTCGCCAATGGCGACGTGGACGGCGACCGAGAGATCACGGTTTCGGATGCACGCTGCATACTGCTGAAACTGACCGGCAGAATTGAGCTGTTCCCGGCTGAGGGCGGCCCGGTCATCAGTCTGCCGGCGACCGGTAATGAGTCGCTGACAATCAGCCTGTATGATGTTAAGCAGGTGGATAATGGTGTTTTCATGCTCTCGCTCAAATATGAAAATCCGGAGGGCTTACATCTGACAGAGGGATCCTTCATTTTCAAATATGATCCGGCGGAAATCAAGAATATAGAGATGGATACACCGGTCAAATCAAAAAATTCTGTTACGATGGGTGACATGATTATAGAGAAAAATGAGACAGCAAGCGGCGAAGTCCATGTTGTATTTGCCAACGAAACCGGCCTGACCATGGCTGGCGCCGATTTTTTGCACATAGAATTCGAACTGGTGAATTTCTATGTGGACGACATATACCTGGAATTCATTCCCCTGCATTTCGGGTTGGAGGCCGGCGACGGTCCCGCATGTGTGACGGTTCCGGATGAAAATATCCTTTGCATAAGTTATAACGGAAGTTCCGGGTGTGTGGTAGGACCCTGTATATCGATTATCAGCAGAAATAACGGTTTCAAATATGTCGCTTATCCTTATGATGTGACTATCCGCGGCTATGAGGGCGCCGATACGGATATCGTCATTCCGGAGCAGATAAACGGCGTTACGGTAAGAAGCATCTATGGCACCGCGCTCCAAAATCAACCATCCTTGACAAGCGTCACGGTCCCGCCTACTGTGACAGATATAGGCTATGCCGTGTTTTCCGGGTGCGGCGGCTTAATCATTATTTGCTATAAAGATACCGCTGCCTATCGCCATGCCGTCCAACATGGCATCCCCTGTCGATTCATCTATCTGCCCGGCCATATCGACGGCGGGTATACGCTCACGATTACCGACGCGCGGCTGGCGCTGCAATATACGGTCGGCAAAAGCACCTTAACCCCGGAACAATTATCCGCCGCCGCGGTCAACGGCGATACCGAAGCCGACGGCTCGCCAAAGGTCACCGTCACCGATGCGCGGCTGATATTGCAAAAATTGGTGGATAAGATTGACCGTTTTCCTGTGGAAAGCTAACCAACACATCATAAAAACGCCCCGCGGGGCGTTTTTGGTTGTCCGCCGCATATAGGCGGAATTTAACACAATTATGCAAACCAATTTAACGCGTTATTTTTATCTTTTTTATGAATTCTCAAAAACCCTATTGCATATATCCCGCGGTTTTGCTATACTGCTATCCGAATATGCGATAAACCAAAAATTTTTACAAAAAGGAAAGGGTTTTTCAAGAGATGGCGTTAGAAAAAACAGTCTATATTCCCGACTTGGGGGAGATCGGGCCGGATAGCGGATTTGTGCTGTTGGACGGCAGTTCCGACGGCAAATTTACCGCCGGCAAAAACGGTGTGGAGTGCGTCGCGGCCACCGGCGACCGGAAGGTGGAGTTCGTATCCTTCGGCAGCCACAGCCTGGCATTAGTCCATTCGGCGATCGCGTTCCCGACCTATTATCCGGTGCTGCCGGTGTCGCTGGAGCGGCCGGTGGAGGCGGTGCTGATGGATCTCGACGGCACCACCGTTCGCAGCGAGGAGTTTTGGATCTGGATCATCCAGATGACCACCGCCTCGATGCTGGGCAACCCGAAATTCGAGCTGGAGGAAGCCGATATTCCCTTCGTGTCGGGCCACAGCGTCAGCGAGCATCTGCAATACTGCATCGACAAATACTGCCCCGGCGGTTCATTAGAAAAAGCCCGCGGATTTTATTTTGAACATACCCATCGTGAAATGGCCGAAATCATGGAGGGCCGCGGCCGGGACGGCGCGTTTACCCCGACTGTCGGCGTAAAAGAGTTTTTGCTGGAGCTCAAGTCGATGGGGATCAAGATCGGATTGGTCACCTCCGGGCTGTATGAAAAGGCCTGGCCGGAAATCGTCTCGGCGTTCAAGACATTAGAGATGGGCAACCCGTTAGATTTTTATGACGCCGCCATTTCGGCCGGTTTCCCGCTGCGCCGCGGCTCGGTGGGGACGCTGGGCGAGCTGTCGCCGAAGCCGCATCCGTGGCTCTACGCCGAAACCTCCATCGTCGGGCTGGGGATGAAATTCTCCGACCGCAATCGCGTTATCGGCATCGAGGACAGCGGCGCCGGCGTCTGCTCGGTCCGGCTGGCCGGCTACACCACCGTCGGCATCGGCGGCGGCAATATCCTCGAGAGCGGCACCCGGGGGGTTTGCCAGCATTTTGAGGAGGATTTTGATGGGATTATGAAGGTTATTAAAGGGAAATTCAATACCGATATCGAGGTACACAGCATGGACATCCGCATTCAAAAAGATTTGGAATTGATCACAGAAAGCGTGTTGAAAACCGTTCCGGCGGAGGCGATTTATCTGTTCGGATCGTACGCTTACGGCACGCCCACCGAGGAAAGCGATCTGGATATTTATGTGGTTGTGCCGGATGATACGGTGGATCTACCCGAGCTGCAAGCGGATATCCGGGAGCTTTTATGGAAGAAAAAGTCGGTTCCGCTGGATTTGCTGATGGGGAGATCCAGCGTGTTCCATCGCCGGAAAACCGGCCCGACGCTTGAGCGGACGATTGCGCAGAAAGGAGCGGTGCTGTACGGTGCTTGATTTTGTTTCTGAGTGGTTCCGGTTTGCGGCGTCTGATCTATCTTCCGCGGAACATTTGTTGGGCAAACATCCCCAGCCACTCGAATTGATTTGTTACCTTTGTGAACAATCGGCGGAAAAGTATCTAAAAGGATATTTGATTTATAAAGGCGTTGCGGATCCTCCGAAAACCCATAACTTGGATGTGCTTTGTGAAATGTGTTCGGAATATGACGGGAGGTTCCAGGAAATCAAAAGGGCTTGCAATGTGCTGACCTTATACGGCGTTCAGCCGCGCTATCCGCATGAAATGGAAATTTCGGAACACGATATGAAGAAAGCGTTTGACTATGCCAGACAGATTCAAGATTTTGAATTGTTAAGAGCGGTATATATAGAATCAATAAAAGACTAAATTACCGATATCGAGTGAAAGGACAGACCCTGTGTTTGTCCTTTTTATTTTTCTTTATTTAAATTTTCCCGGAAATGATTGACAACCGGGGGGCCGGTTCGTTATAATACCAGATGATGTAAACTAATATAATTATGCGAGAAGGAGATATTCTCATGCCTGACAAAAACAACAAAATCCAATGTCATTTTATTTCCAACACCCACTGGGACCGCGAATGGCGGTTCTCGGCCCGGCGCACCCAGCACATGCTCTGTTACATGATCGACATGCTGTTAGACATCTTAGACAAGGACCCCGGGTTCAAGCATTTCCACATGGATTCCCAGACCATGCCGATCCAGGATTATCTCGAGGTGTATCCCGAAAAGAAGGAGAAGCTCCAGAAGTACATCAAAGAGGGCAAGATCGGGATCGGCCCGTGGTTCTGTCTGCCGGACGAGTTCACGCTGGCCGGCGAGAGCCTGATCCGCAACCTGCTGCTGGGTCACAAGATCGGCGCCGAGATGGGCGGTATCTCCAAAACCGGCTATTCCCCCTTCGGCTGGGGCCAGATCTCCCAGCTGCCGCAGATCTACGCCGGGTTTGATATCCATTTCGCCTCCTTCTACCGCGGGCTGAACGAATATGAGGCGCCGACCAGCGAATTCTATTGGGAATCCCCCGACGGCACCCGTATCTACGGCTCCCGTCTCGGCAAACGCCCGCGCTACAACATCTGGTACATCGTCCAGCGGCCGGTCTATTTCAACCAGGCCAACGAGGGCAACCGGAACATGAAGTGGAACGATAACAACGGCACCTTCAAGTTTATCGACGCCAACAACTATCATTTGGATTACCAATATGTCCACCCCTTCTTCGAGTACCACAAGGAGAACCTCAAGGAGCGGGCGGAACAGGCGATCCGGGAGCAGAACGACGACTGGACCACCCCCCACCGGTTCTGGTCCAACGGCCACGACTCCTCCTGCCCGGATATCCGCGAGGTGCAGATGATCGCCGACTTAGACGAAGCGCTGCCGGGTGCCGATGTGTTCCACAGCACCCTGCGGGAGTTTGAACAGGGGGTCATCGACAATTTCCCGCCCGACACCAAAACCCTTTACGGCGAGATGCGCGACCCGTTTACCCGGGGTTC
>WRDE01000206.1 GCA_009783605.1 Oscillospiraceae bacterium | reverse complement strand
TGGAATATTTATGTCAAAGGCATAAATAGCGCCTATGTGGCTTTTGATGGCGATAAAAATAATTTTGATATTGTATTACATATCAATACCTATGACGGAGATGAACCGGTGGATGATGATTTAAAGGAATTTGCTTGGGCACATGTGATTATTTGTCCGCAAGGTTGTGGTTCGCCAACGTTTTGCGGTGAGAGTAAAATGCATAATACGATTTTTGAAAAAGAATATGAACGCATTTGCCAATCCCCTTTGTACTTTCCAAATCCCGACGCTGCTGAAATAAAAATGGTACAAAAGCTGCTGCTGCTGTTCCGATAAACAGGGCTTATGCACCATTCAAAATAAGCATTATGCGGTGTGGGGCTTGGTATAACGCCATCCATGCCCTCCCCCTGCGGAATAAATTATGAGGAACCATTATGCCGTCGACGAAAGCGGTCAAGCGGCGGATCGCCAGCGTGACCACCACCAAAAAAATCATGCGGGCGATGAATATGGTCGCCGCTTCCAAGCTGCAGAAAAACCGGGCGCGGTTAGAGACTGCCCGGCCGTTTTTTCATCATTTCCAAAAGGTTATCGAGGATTTGCAAACCCATCCGGGCGCGGCGGACAGTATCTTTTTCAATCCCGCAGAGCGGAAGCAAACCGGAAGCGCCGTGTATTTGGTGATAACCGGTGACCGGGGGCTGTGCGGGGGATATAATATCAATCTGACCGAAAAAGCGCGGTCGCATATGGCCGGCAGCGAAAAGGATATACAAATTGTAACCGTCGGGTCAAAAGGCTATGATTTTTTCAGGCGCCAGAGCCGGGAAATTCTGCGCCGGTACAGCAATGTGATGGAGACCGCCATCTATGAAGACGCCGGGATGGTCAGCCGCTTTTTGACTAAGGTGTATACCGACGGCGAAACCGATGAGGTATATGTGGCATACACCAAATTTGGCTCAGTGCTGCAGCATATCCCCACGGTTGAACGATTGCTGCCGGTCGGCGGCGTTCCGGAGGACGGGACAGGGGCCGGCGGTATGCGGTATGAATCCGGGGCGGCGGATTTCCTGGGCCACGCGGTCCCGGCGTACCTGAACGCGTTTATCTACGCCGCGATGCTGGAATCCTCCGCCTGCGAACAGGCCGCCCGGATGGTCAGCATGGATGCGGCGGTGAAAAACGCGGCAGACATTATCGAGAAGCTGACACGGGTATATAACCGCAGTCGTCAGGCGGCGATTACGCAGGAGATCTCGGAGTTGGTGGCGAGCACGGATGTGTAGTGAGTGACGAGTGACGAGTGGCGAGTGGTTTGCATTTGAAAATAATAAAAACATTTATACTCGCCACTAACCACTCGCCACTATAGAAAAAGGGGGTAGAATCCAATTGTCTTATAAAAATACCGGACGGATTACACAGATAATCGGCGCCGTATTGGACGTCCGGTTTGATAGGAAATTACCCGCCTTATATAACGCCGTCGAGGTGCGAAACGGCGGGGAGGTTGTGGTGCTGGAGGTTATGCAGCATCTCGGGGGCGGTGCGGTGCGCTGTATCGCGATGCACCCTACCGACGGGTTGGTGCGGGGGATGGAGGCGGCGGATACCGGGGCGCCGATCTCGGTGCCGGTGGGGGAGGCGACGCTGGGGCGGATGCTGAACGCGTTAGGCAAACCCATCGACGGCAAGCCGGAACCCGAGACCGCCGAGCGCTGGCCGATCCACCGCCATGTGCCGGGGGTATCCGAGCAGGCGGCGGTCACCGAGATTTTGGAGACCGGGATCAAGGCCATCGACCTGCTCTGCCCCTATTCCAAAGGCGGCAAGATCGGGCTGTTCGGCGGCGCCGGCGTCGGCAAAACGGTGCTGATCATGGAGCTGATCCGCAATATCGCCCAGGAACACGGCGGCTATTCGGTTTTCGCCGGGGTGGGGGAGCGGACCCGGGAGGGCAACGATCTCTATAACGACATGACCCGGTCCGGCGTCATCAACAAGACCGCATTGGTGTTCGGGCAGATGAACGAGCCGCCCGGGGCGCGGATGCGGGCCGGCATCACCGGGCTGACCGTCGCGGAATATTTCCGGGACGTGGCCAAACAGGACGTGCTGCTGTTCATCGACAATATCTACCGGTTTGTGCAGGCCGGATCGGAGGTGTCGGCGCTGCTGGGCCGGGTGCCCAGCGCGGTGGGATATCAGCCGACGCTGGCCACCGAGATCGGCGCGCTGCAGGAGCGGATCACCTCCACCCGATCCGGCTCGATCACCTCGGTCCAGGCCATCTATGTCCCCGCCGACGACTTTACCGACCCCGCCACCGCCACCACCTTCGCCCACCTGGACGCCACCACCGTGCTGTCCCGGGAGCTGGTGGAGCTGGGGATATACCCGGCCATCTCCCCGTTGGAATCCACCTCCCGCATCCTCGGCCGGGAGACGCTGGGGGAGGAGCATTACCGGACCGCCCGGGCGGTGCAGAGCATTTTGCAGCGGTATAAGGATCTACAGGACATCATAGCCATCCTCGGCATCGACGAGCTGCCCGAAAACGATAAATTGACGGTCAACCGCGCCCGAAAGGTCCAGCGGTTTTTGTCCCAGCCCTTCTTCGTGGCGGAAAAATTCACCTCAATCCCCGGCCGGTATGTGCCGGTGGCCGAAACCGTGCGCGGCTTCGCCGAAATCCTCGAGGGCCGGCATGATAAGATACCGGAGGGGCTGTTTCTAAACGCCGGGAGCATTGATGATGTAACGGCACGATTCGGGGCTCGTGCGGCTAAAGCCGCGACTTCGCCTGTTCGCTGATTCTTATTTTGTACGGAGTTCTGTCCCCTGACTAATGAGGTATAATACATGTCTGATAAAAAATTCCGGTTACAGATCATTACCCCGTTTCAAATCAAGGTGGATCAGCAGGTGGATATGGTTGTCATGCGCTGCACCACCGGTGATATGGGGATCTGCCCGGGGCATGAGGACCGCTCGGCAGTGCTGACCTACGGCGCTTTCCGGATACTCGACGGCGGAACCGAACGGCGGATCGCCGTATACGGCGGTCTGGCGGCGGTACGGGACGGGGATCTCACGGTATTGACCCATGACGCCGAATGGCGGGAAGAGATTGACAGCGCCAGGGCAGCCGCCGACCGCGAAAACGCCGAACGGCGGCTGCAGGAAGCGGTGGACGATATCGAGATCGCCAAAGACCAGGTGCTGCTCCGCCGCGCGCTGGTACAGATTGAGGTCAGTAAGGATGACAGCGATCAGTGAGTAGTGGATAGTGATTAGTGATTAGAATTTGGTTGTCTGCTTGATTGTATTGGTTATCGCCGCCGCTAATCACTCGCCACTAATCACTATCCACTATCCACTAATCACTCAAAAAAGAGGTGTGAGTATGAAATACCCCCGGGAGGCGTTGGAGAATATTTATCGGCAGCTGCAAACCTGTCCCGACAAAGGATTGAGCGCGGGGCGGGCTGCGGAGCTGCAGAATGAGATCGGGTTCAACAAATTTGATGAAGAGAAAAAGGAGACGGTGTGGCGAAAGGTATGGCACCATCTGAAGGATTTTTCATCGCTGATCCTGATTGTGGCGGCGGGGATCTCGTTGGTGCTGGCGATTATGGAGGACCACGGGTTTGCCGAACCCATCGTGATCCTGTCCATCGTGGTCATCAATATCATCCTCGCGGTCCGGCAGGAGATGGACGCCGAGCGGGCGCTGGAGGCGCTGAAGAATATGCATGCCCGGATGACGGTGGTGATCCGGGACGGGGTGCGGCAGCCGTTGGACGCGGTCCAGTTGGTGCCGGGGGATATATTGATGCTGGAAACCGGCGATATGATCCCCGCCGACGCCCGGATTATCGAATGCGTGAATCTGAAGGTTGAGGAATCGGCGCTGACCGGCGAGAGCGTATCGGTTGAAAAGGACGCCGGCGCCGCGGTGGGCGAAAAAGTGCCGATAGGCGACCAGGTGAATATGCTGTTTTCCGGCTGCCTGATCACCAACGGCCGGGCGAAGGCGGTGGTGGTCGAGACCGGGATGCGCACCGAGATGGGCAAGATCGCCGGGCTGCTGAACGACACCAAAAAGGTCAGGACCCCGTTGCAAAAGCGGCTGGTTCGGCTGGGCAAGGTGCTGACGGTGGTCGCCCTCGCGTCGGCGGCGGTGCTGTTTACGCTGGAATTCCTGCACGGGCAGAAGCTATTGGATATCCTGATGAACGCGGTGGCGCTGGCGGTGGCCGCGGTGCCCGAAACGCTGATGGTCATCGCCACCATCACCCTCGCCTATGGCGTGCGGGTTATGGCGCGGAAAAAGGCCATCATCCGCAAGATCGCCGCGGTGGAGGCGCTGGGCTGCGCCACCGTCATCTGCTCCGACAAGACCGGGACGCTGACCCAGAACAGGATGTGCATCCAGCGGGTCTGGGCGGTGAGCCATCCGCCGAAAAACGCCGGTGAGGAATTTAACCACGACGAGCGGATGCTGATCGAGATGATGGGGCTGGCCAGCAACGCGTCGATCAATATCCATACCGGGGCCGAGATCGGCGACCCCACCGAAACCGCCATTGTCCGGCTGCTGCGGGACAAACGCATTGAGAAGGAGAGCTTGGACGCCATCTTCCCGAAGGTGTTCGAGATTCCCTTCGACTCCGGCCGCAAGCTGATGACTACGGTGCATGAGCTGGAGGATATGCGGTACCTGTCGATCACCAAGGGCGCCTTCGACCGGATCCCGGT
>WRDE01000205.1 GCA_009783605.1 Oscillospiraceae bacterium | reverse complement strand
GGAATATGCGGACAGCGAAAACGCTCATACTGTTGTCCATCGCCTTTTGCGCCGCCGCCACCGGCGTCTTTTTCCTCCCGCTCTCGTCTTTGTGGACAGCCGCGCTGCTCTCGGCCGGGTTTTTGGTCGGCTGCTGCGTGGCGGCGTGGGGATATTATTTCAAGGGCTGTACGCCCAAAGATGAACGCATCAAAACAATGGCCGACGGGCTGATATTTTCAAATCTTTTCATGATCCTCTTGAACATGGCGGCGATCCATATATCTCCGCAAATCGGGCTTGGCTTTTCGGTTGCGGTGCTTGCCGCCGCTTTCCTGTTTGCGCTCAGACTTCCCAAAGAGGAAACGCTGAAGATATCTGCGGCTCCGTCCGCTTCCGGGCAGAGAATAGTTTCGGTCAGCAAATTCGGCGTACTCGCGTTCCTCTGCCTGTTTATCGTGGTCATCACCATCAATTCGGGCTTAATGTATCAGGTGGTGAACCCCGCCTTCTCCCACTTGAAATTGCTGACAAGCTGGTATTGGGCGGTGCCGTATATCGCCGCCCTGTTTATGATCCGGAACCTGTCCGGCAGAATCAACCGCTCGTATACGCCCTATATCGCCATCGCCATGATCGGCTTTTCCTTTATTCTCTTTCTCGTGATGGGACGCCGGTGGCCGGATTATTTAGTGGTCAACACCCTGATGCTGGGCGCCTGCGGTGTGTATGATCTGTTTTGGTGGAGTATTCTCGGCGATATGCTGGAGCACGACAAGAATCCCGCCAAAATCATCGGGATCGGCCTTGCCGCCAATGTGCTGGGCGTTCTTTTGGGCGAGTCGATCGGAAACATCATCACCGCGGGCGGCTCTAACCAGGACCACACGCTGCTGGCACTGGGCGTGGTGTGCGTCACGCTGGTTATGCTTCCGCCGTTGAGCAACCGGCTGATCAAGCTCTTAAACCACCACGTCTTTTTGACCACCACGCTCACCGAAATGCTCGCGCGGGAACAGGTCCGTCCGGTGCGGGAATGGGAGATTGCCGCGCCGCTGTCTACACGTGAAAGCGAGGTTATGAGGCTGCTTATGTCGGGCAAGACATATAAGGCGATTGCCGACGAGCTGTATATCAGCGAGAACACCGTCGGCACTCATGCGCGGAATATTTACCTCAAAGCAGGCGTTACCAACCGGGCGGAGCTGATGAATCTGCTCATGAATACGCCAAAGCCCCCTTCTGAGCCGGAATAGGCTGCTGACCGGGAAAAATCAAACCCTCTCACTTTTGTGAGAGGGTTTTTTACAGGTTACCCAAAGCTGCGATGATTTTTGAGAATATCATGGTTTCTGTGAGACGGTTTTTACGAAAAATCACAGAAACCATGATGCGCTTTTTTTCCTTTCTGCTGTAAAATATACTTGAACGCACTTTGGATGTATATTTTCAATCGGTTAGCGGTACAGAAAGAGGACATTCAAAGATACATGAATATTTTTAATGGAGGTAAGAAAAATGCGAAAGGCCAATCAGAAAGCACAGGCGAGGAAAGGACTTGCCCTGCTCCTATCCGTGATAATGGTCATCACCGCGGCCATCGCCTTTGTCCCTGCCGCCGCCGCGCAGGGAAGCGTGACCGTCGTTGTCGGCCCCTCGCTCGTTTTTGAGGAGGTCAGGCTCTCGGCGCATTCGCCGGACGAAAAGACAGTGGCCATAGTAAAAACCGGCGGGGTATATGAGCTTCGCGACATCAAAACCGGCAGCTTCGTTGCCAGCCTGGCCGGGTACAGCGACTTCTACTTTTTCTACGAAAGCTACTGTATGGTCGGCAACAACAACAAATGGGGCGCTATCGACACCGACGGCACACTGGTGGTTCCCCTTGAGTACGACAGCATCAGCCCCCATTTTATGAATGGCCGTGCCATGGTCGGAAAGGGCAACAAATACGGCATGATCGACACGACCGGTGCCATTAGGATTCCGATTGAGTATGATACCGTCCACTTTATGTGGGAAGGCATGGCCTTAGTGGAAAAGGATTGGAAAATCGGTTTTTACAACGAGAGCGACGTATTGATTGTTCCCTGTGAGTATGACGCCGCCAGCTATTTCCAGGGCGGCTTTGCCTGGGTTGCCAAAGACAATAAATGCGGGTTTGTCAACGAGAGCGGCGTGTTGGTGGTTCCCCTTGAATATGATGGTGTCGAGCCTTTTGCCGAGGGTTTTGCCCCCGTTAAAAAGGGCGATAAATGGGGTTTTGTCAACACTAACGGCGCGGTGGTGGTCCCCATTGAGTATGATGATGTCCGTCCTTTTTGGGATGGTTTGGCGATGGTTAAAAAAGGCGGCAAATACGGTTTTGTCAGCACCAGCGGCGCGGTGGTAGTCCCGATTGAGTACGATGATGCCGGTGATTTCTGTGAAGGCCTTGCCTGGGTCAGAAAGGGCGATAACTGCGGCTTTGTTGATACCAGCGGCGCGGTGGTGGTCCCCATTGAGTATGATAACTATTACGGTTATTTCAGTGAAGGCCTGGCCGCGGTCGGTAAAAATGGCAGATACGGCTTTGTCAACACCAGTGGCGCGGTCGCGGTTCCTCTTGAGTATTTTTATGTCTCGAATTTTAACGAGGGGCTGGCTCAGGTCAGAGATGACAACGCCGACTTCGGCCTTATCAACGGCGACGGCACAGTCTTAGTCCCGCCTGCGTATGATTCTATTCATTATTTTGACGACAACGGTCTGTCGGTGGTCAGCAAGGACGGCGAAAGAGGGTTGATCAACCGGAGCGGCGCGGTGGTGATCCCCCTCGGTGAATACAGGGATATCGGCTATTTTACCCAGGGTGTGGCGCAGGTTTATGATAGCGACGACTTTTTATACGGCCTTGTCAACACGGCAGGTGTACTCATCCTTCCGATGGAATATCCGTCTATTGATTATGCCGGCACTGTTGAAAACAACGCTTATTTTTGGATCGTAAAAGACGATAAGTGGGGGATTATTTCGGTTGCCGTCCAACCGCCGGTTCCCCCCAACCTCGGCTGCGTCAGCGGCGGCGAAGCCCTCAGCGTCACCGACGCCCGGATGGTCCTCCAGCAGTTGGTCGGCAAGATTGAATTGACGCCGGACCAGTTGGATCTTGCCGATGTGGACGGTGACAGACAGGTAACCATCACCGACGCCCGGCTGATATTGCAGATGTTAGTGGAAAAGATTACGGAATTTCCGCGGAAGTAGACGTGGTTTCACCCGTAACATTTAATGCGTAAATCACATTGGACTTAGCTGCGGCAATCAACCTTACCTATATTCTTTTGCGGCAACGCGTTTGAGCCCCCTAAATAAAGAACGGATTCACGAAAAATAGTTTTCATGAATCCGTTCTTTATTTTTAGAATCACTATGGCTCTATCTCTATCGGTTCAGGCGGCACTGTGGTGGTTTCCAAAAAATCACTGGTTGTAGTAGCGGGAGGAAGTGTGGTGGTGGTCGGCGGAGGGGTGGTGGTCGGATCGCTGTCGCTGATCCGCAGGACGATCAATGAACCGCGGTCCTTCAATGTTCCGGCGGCCGGTGTGGAGGAATCCACCTGCCCGCGCATATATTCCGAGCCGGATACCTCCACCGAATCGCCTACACGGAATCCGAGCGCCAGCAGCAATTCCTTCGCCCGCACCTCATCCCAGCCGGAGAGGTCCGGGATCGGGATTCTTCCGGGTCCGCCGCTGATAAATACCTCGATCGGCGTATTGATTTCGGCGGTTTCGCCGGCTTCCGGGATTTGGCTGAGGATGGTGCCGGGAGGGGCGTCATTATATTTCACCCCCAGTATCTCTACATTACGCAGTCCGAAACTCTGGTCTTTTATCGTATAGTAATTGAGACCGACTACATTCGCCACCGCCGATTCCAATATCTTGGAGGTAGAGGCCTGACTTTCGCCGGAAGTAGTGGGTTCGGTGGCAGAGGTGGAAACAGCAGTGGTGGTCGGGATATCGATCGGGAGAACCGGCCCGATGACCTCCGGGAAGAGGGTATAGAGCACATACACCAACCCGACGCCCAATACAATGATGGCCAACAGGACGATCAGCAGCGAATGCCATACCCGCCAGCGGCGCGGAGCTTCTTCCTCCTCTTCTTCTTCCTCCGGGGTTTCTATTCTGACCGCTTGATTCAACGCGCTTTCCGTTTCGTAAGGTTTTTGGAGCGGCGGAGATATGGCATTCTCCCGGATCAGCGCGGCTACCGCCGGCGCCGCGGACAATTTATCTTTTAAGGCTGCCATCGTGGGAATGCGTCTGCCTATCGGAAGCTGTAAGCCGCCAACCAATCCTGCCGCAACCTGTTCCGGCAGCTCTTTCGCGATAGAAGCGGGAACCAATAACTCGCCGGAATTTTTTATCCGCGCGGGCGCATCCGGCGGCGGGTTGCCGGTCAAGGTAAAGAAAAGGATGGCGGTCATGGCATAGACATCCGAAACCTCTCCGCATTCGCTGCCGGCCTGGTATTGTTCCGGCGCGGTATAGCCCGGATATAAAACCGGTTGGATATCGTTGTTAGCGCGGTGGGCTTGCGGAATGGCAAAACCCGTGAGATGGAATTTTCCGTCGCTGCCGATAATCAGATTATCGGGACACAACCCAAAATGAAAGATACCGGCACTGTGGAAGGACGCGAGAGAATTCATCAGTGGGATAAAAAGCGGCCGGGCTTCCTCCCAGCGCATCCGCCCGCCCAATTCTTTGAGTTTTTGGGTCAGGGTGGTCCCTGCCAGATATTCG
>WRDE01000204.1 GCA_009783605.1 Oscillospiraceae bacterium | reverse complement strand
TTTTAAGAAACCACTTGACAAACACAATCTGCCGTGATATCATACTACCCTATTATCGCGCTAAAGCAAGAGGCTGCGCAGTACTGTCATGACTGCAAGCTTCTATGGAGGCCTATATGAAAAATACCATGCGGATGACGCCGGAGGGAACCCGGGATCTGTTGTTTGAGGAATGCTTGGCGCGGCGGGAGCTGGCCGGGCGGCTGACGGCATTGTTCGAGTCCCGGGGATTCTCCGAGGTGATGACCCCCGGCATCGAATTTTTCGACGTCTTTTCCGACGGGGCGATACCGGCCGAGAAGATGTATAAGCTGACCGACAGCAAGGGACGGCTGCTGGTGCTGCGGCCGGACAGCACCACCCCCATCGCCCGGCTGGCGGCCACCCGGCTGCAATCGGCCCGGCTGCCGCTGCGGCTGTATTACGCGCAGGATGTGTTTCGCTCCAACCACGGCCTGACCGGGCGCAGCGACATCGCGTTCCAGGCCGGCGTCGAATTGATCGGCGTCGGCGGCGAGCGGGCGGATCTCGAGGTGATCGCGCTGGCGGCGGAATCGCTGGCCCGCTGTTCGGCGGCGGATTATAAGTTGGAGATCGGCCATGTGGGCTTTTTTGAAGGACTGCTCCACGATCTCGGCGGCGATCCGGAAACCTGCGGCCGGCTGCGCAGCCAGATTGAGATGAAAAACTACGCGGCGCTTTCGGCTCTGCTGGATTCCCTGCCGCCGGGCCGGACGGTGGATGCCGTGCGGCGGCTGCCGCGGCTGTTCGGCGGCGAAGAGGTGCTGGAAGAGGCAAAATCATTGGTAAAAGGCAATGAACAGGCCGCCGCCGCGCTGGCGTCGCTGTCCCGTATCTACCGCCAGCTCCGGGAAATCGGGCTGGAGCGGCAGGTGATGGTGGATCTGGGGCTGCTGCACCCGAATGAATATTACACCGGCGTCATCTTCCGCGGATATGCCGAGGGAAGCGCCCAAGGGCGCGGGGAGACGGTGATGTCCGGCGGGCGGTATGACGCGCTGCAGCGGCAATTCGGATCATCCCTGCCGGCCACCGGTTTTGCGGTGGAAATTGATCCGCTGACCAAAGCGATGCTGGCCCAAAACGGGGTAAAGCCGCCCGCGCAGCCGCAGATATTGGTCCACGCCGCCGAAAACGCTACGGCGGCCGGGCTGCGGAAGGTGGCGGAGCTGACCGCCGCCGTCGGTATCGCCGAATTCAGTGTCTTTGACACCTTGGAAGAAGCGCTGGCCTATGCCGCCGGACGGGACATTACCACCGTTATCGCGCTGGACCGGGATACCGTCACCACGTATATAAACGGGAGGGCGGAAAGTTGAAGCCATTGCGGATCGCGCTGACCAAGGGTCGGCTGGAAAAATCCATGATCGGGCTGTTTGACCGGATGGGATGGGATACTTCCGCCGTCGCGGACAAAGGGCGCCGGCTGATCCTACCGGTTTATGACCGTCAGACCGGCGGCGCCATCGAAGTGGTGCTGGCTAAACCGGCGGATGTGCTGACCTATGTGGGACACGGCGTCTGTGAGCTGGGCGTCGTCGGCAAGGATACCATCGCCGAAGCCGCGGGAGACACGGCGGGCGGTTTTTATGAGATGCTGGATCTGGGCTTCGGAAAATGCCGGTTTGCGCTGGCCGCGCCGAAGGGGACGGATTTTTTCGGCGGCTACACCGGCAAAACGGTAGCCACAAAATATCCTCACGTCGCCCGCGGCTATTTCGATTCCCGGGGGATGGATGTCCAGATCATCCGGATCGAGGGATCGGTGGAGCTGGCGCCGTTGCTGGGGCTGGCCGGCGGCATCGTCGATCTGGTGGAAACCGGTTCCACCCTGCGGGAAAACGGCCTCGAGGTGGTGGAGGAGATCATGCCGATTTCCGCCCGGGTGATTGTCAATATGGCCTGTATGAAGCTGCATAAACCGGAAATCGAAGCGCTGATTGCCAAGATGGAGGCGCAGATATCGTAGTGCGCGCATGATACTATCCATATATAAAGGAGGCCGGTCGCTATGATGAAAAAGTCCGTTTTTGGCATCATGCTTATGTTGTTTTCCATGATGTTTTGTATACCGGCTTCAGCGAATTCTCCGGCGCCGGCCGAGTATCTGACTTTTGAGATTACCGGGCTTCCGGATACGGTTGTTTATGTTGATCTGCTGATAAAAATTGATGGGGTCGATAATAATTTTTCCGAGATCAATCAGGAGAACTTAGATGAAAACGGTTTTTCCCGGACGGCTCAAATCGTTACCTACGACCAGGACGGATTCAGAAGTTTCACCTTTCATTATCAAGACGATTTGGGCTATAAATACGAACAGAGGAGCAGCTCCCTATGATCACCATACAGCAAGCCGGCAAATCCGTAATAGATACATTGCGCCAGCGGCAGCAATCTGCCGACGGGCAGGTGACGCAAACCGTATCTGATATCATCGAACAGGTGCGTCAGCGCGGCGATGGGGCGGTGCGGGAATACACCCGCCAATTCGACGGGGTGGACACCGATCTGATCCCGCTTAACCGCGCGGCAATACAGAAACTGTCGGCGGATTGCGATCCGGCGGTGTATGCCGCTCTTGAGAGGGCGGCCGGCAATATTCGTGATTTCCATGCCCGGCAGCTGCAGCAGAGCTGGCTCACCACCCGTCCCGACGGATCGTTCTGCGGCCAGCGGATCCGCGGGCTGTTCCGGGTCGGATTATATGTCCCCGGCGGCACCGCCGCCTATCCCTCCTCGGTGCTGATGTGTGCCATCCCGGCTAAAATCGCCGGGGTGGGGGAACTGATTATGGTGACGCCGCCGCCGAAAGATGACGGCGGCATTAACCCCGCCGTGATGGCCGCGGCGTATATCGCCGGCGTTGACCGCGTATACCTCTGCGGCGGCGCCCAGGCGATCGCGGCGCTGGCATACGGCACCGAAACCGTCCCCCGGGTGGATAAGATTGTCGGGCCGGGCAACATCTATGTGGCCACCGCCAAACGGTTAGTTTATGGGCAGGTGGATATCGACATGGTGGCCGGTCCCAGCGAGATTTTGATCCTGGCCGACGACAGCGCCAATCCGGCCTGGGCGGCGGCGGATATGCTGTCCCAGGCGGAGCATGACCCGCTGGCCTCCGCCATCCTGCTGACCGACAGCAAAACCGTCGCCAAAGCGGTCGCCGCTGAATTGGAGAAGCAGCTGGCCGCGCTGCCTCGCGCCGAGATCGCCGCCCGGTCGCTGGCCGATTACGGGTTGATCCTGCTCTGCGCCTCGATGGACGAAGCGGTGGATTTCGCCAACGCGCTGGCGCCGGAGCATCTGGAGGTGCTCTGCCGGGAGCCGATGAATTACCTCGGACGGTTGGACAACGCCGGTTCCATTTTCCTCGGCCCGTATGCGCCGGAGCCGCTCGGCGATTACTATGCCGGCCCCAACCATGTGCTGCCCACCGGTGGCACCGCCCGGTTCTACTCGCCGCTGTCGGTGGAGAGTTTTGTGAAAAAAACTGCATTTATTTCCTATTCCTGCGCCGCGCTGGAGGGCGCGAAGGAGGATATTGTGACGCTGGCACAAGCGGAGGGGTTAGATGCTCACGCGCGGGCGGCGGCGATACGGTTCAATGTACAATGTACAATGTATAATGTACAATGAAGTGCCCGGACATGATTTTACTAAACAATCAAATTGTACATTGTACATTGAAAAGAGGTTTCATATGTACATTTTATCTCAAAAAGCCCGTTCCTTCACCCCCTATGATCCGATTACGGGGAATTACCGGGTGCGCCTTGACGCCAATGAATCCTTTCTGCTGCCGACCGAGGCCGACCGGGCATTGATGGCGGAGGCCGCCGCCGCTGTGGCGTTTAACCGGTATCCCGATCCGCTGGCGTCCGGCGTCTGCGGGGCGTTCGCCGCGCTGTATGGCCTGTCGCCGGAGTTGGTTACCGCCGGCAACGGTTCGGATGAGTTGATTTTTGTTCTGATGTCGGCATTTTTGGAAAAAGGCGACCGGGTGATGCCTTTTTCGCCGGATTTCGCGATGTACCGGTTTTATGCCGATGTAGCCGAGACGCCGGCGTTGGTCATACCGAAAAAAGACGATATGTCGGTGGATATTGACGCGGTTATTGCGCTGCTGCGCCGTGAGCCGGTACGGATGCTGATTTTTTCCAATCCCTGCAACCCCACCTCCCTCGGCATCTCGGCGGCGGAGGCTCTGCGGTTGGTGGAGGCCGCCGCTGATACATTGGTGGTGGTGGATGAGGCGTATATGGATTTTTGGGACCAATCGCTGCTGCCGCGCATTCTGGATTATGACAATCTCGTGATCCTGCGCACCTGCTCCAAGGCGCTGGGGATGGCGGCGCTGCGGCTCGGGTTCGCGGTGGCCAATCCCGCGATTACGGCGGTGCTGCGGGCGGCCAAATCGCCCTACAACGTCAACGCGGTCACCCAGGCGATGGCGGAAGTGGCGCTGCGCAATGCTGTTTACCACAAGGTATACCCCGAACTGTTAGTGCAGTCTCGGCGGCAGCTGGAGGACGGGTTGCGGCACAATGCCGGTATTTTGCGGGTATTGGAGAGCCGCGCCAACTTTGTTTTTGCGCAGGTACCCGACGCGGCCGGATGCTGGAACGCGCTGGCGGAGCGCGGCATCTGTGTCCGCCGGTTCGGCGACCGCTGGCTGCGGATTACCGCCGGCACTGAATGGGAGAACAATCAGGTGGTCGGCGCGCTGGCGTTGTATTTTAATCAGGAGGGG
>WRDE01000203.1 GCA_009783605.1 Oscillospiraceae bacterium | reverse complement strand
CTTATACGTTTGTGGCCGGGTGAGAGAGGTAGCCGGACAGTAGAAACAGATACAGAATAACACACAAAAATAAAACACCCCATTGCCGCGGCGGGGCCGCGGCAATGGGGTGTTTTATAGTTGCTATATATATTACGTCATTTTTTCAACCGGGAACTTGTCAATTTTATCGACGAGTTTCTGGAGGATCAGCCGGGCGTCGGTAATGGTGACCTTCGGGGAACCGTCGTCATTGACCTCGCCGTTGACAGCCGCGGCCGCCAGCGCCTCCGGCGTCAGCGTGATTTTACCCACCAGATACTGCAGCACCAACCGCGCGTCGGTAACGCTGACCTTGCCGCTGCCGCTGGGATTGCCGGGGAGCAGCGAGGAACCCCCGATTTTCCATTGGGCATATAAGGTTATACTTCCCGATACAGTAATTTTGGCATTGGCGGCATAGGCGGTCCCGCTGCCGTCCGGTTCGGTGTTCCATCCATCAAAGGAATACTCCATGCTGGCAAAAGGATTGAAAATGGTATAATAGCTGTCGTTGTAACCCAGCAGCTCGCTTTCAACTGTGGGGCCGTTTCCGCCATTGGACTGATACGTCACTTTATGTTTCTTTTCATATACGAACCGGATTTTATAGTCCTTCCAGACGCCGCCGGAGCCGATTGCCACATTGGCGGTGCCGGGCGCCGCGGCCGCCTGGTCGATCTCGAGCAGGGCGCTGCCGGCATAGGTTGCGGTCACATTCGGGATGGCTGCGCCGTCCGCGAGGGTCACGGTGTAAGCGGTCAGGTCGGGGCTGAAGCCGGCCAGGCTCTGGCCGCCCAACTTGATATCGGTGAGCTCGCCCGCTTCGTCGCCGTCCGGCGGCGGCAATTTAACGCCGAAATTCTTAAAGGTGCAGTTAAAGCTTGCGGCGCCGCTGGTGAAGGCGCAGACGCCGACATGGATGTTGCTCATGACGAAGGGGATCGAACCAAGCAATGTAAGCTCGCCGCCGCCTATCGCATAATACGCGGTGTAGGTGTCGCCCTCCCGCTCCAGCTCCATATGGACCCTGCTTCCCACCGCCAGCGTCAAATCCGTGGAGCGCGTGTCGGTATTGGAGGAATCCCGGCGGCCGCGGATCATGATCGTTTGTTTGCCGTCGTGCTCTATCATAAATTTCACAAACGCTTTCGGGTCGTTGGTGCCGCTGCCCTCGCAGACCACGATACCCATCTGCTGCCAGTTGCCGTTTATGGCGCTGTCAATGGTAAAATCAGTCGAAACCCGCCAGTTGCCCGTTCCGGGCTGGAGGACCAGATTCTGGTTGTTCTGGTTCTGGATATCGCCGCCCTGCGCGGTGATGCGCAAACCGGTGGCGTCGAGACTATAGTTGCTTGTATTCGGGCGGACGATCTTCCATTGGCTGCCCAGCGGGCCGTCGGTAAAGTCATCCGGCGATGGGGGATAGCCGAGGAAGATGGAATATCTCACCGTAGTCGTGCCCTTTTTGGCGGTGATGGTGACGGTGCCGGGGATGGATGCCGCGGGGGTTACGGTAACCTCGATACCGGCGGGAGCCGAAGCGGTAAAGGTCGGTAAGGTGGTCTGTTCGGCGGGGACACAGTAGTCATAGCTGAGCCGTTTGGCGGAAAACCCCGCGAGCAGCTTGCCGTCGGCGCGGATGGCGGACAGCGAAACATCCTCGCCGTCTAACACCACTACCGGGAAAGACGCGGTCATGGATTCGCCTTTCAGCGTAACCTTGGCGGTGATCAGCGTTACGCCGGTCCCGGCGGGGGTGACAATGCCGTTTTTATCGACGGTGGCCACAGCCGGATCTTTGCTGGTATAGGTGACGGCCACGTCGGCGCGGCGCAGATCCAACCAGCTGTCGTCCCGCAGCGAAACCACAATACCCGCGTCGGCCACTGAGCCGGGCCGGTTGGCGTAGATGACCACCTTATCCGGGTTGGCGGTGACCGTCTGCAGCTTATCGGTGAGGGTCCCGGTCAGGCTGAGGGTTTTCTCAAACTTGATATCCGCGCTGGACGCGCCGATCTGGAAGATATACTCGCCCGGGTCGTGGATATTCTTCTGCAGCGCCTCGTCCCAGAAATACATGTCGGCCATATCGACCTGGATGGTGACCGTTTTCGTTTCACCGGCGGTCAGCTGGATCTTATCGAAGCCCTTCAGCTGTTTGGCTGGGCGGGTGATCTGATCGTGGAGCGGCGGCACCACATACAGCTGTACGACCTCGGCGCTGTCGATCGCGCCGGTGTTTTTTACGTCCACCGTGACGGACACGGTATCGTCGGGGGTCACCGCCGTCTTATCCACCGTCATATTGGAATACGCAAAGGAGGAATAGGTCAGGCCGTGGCCGAAGGGATAGCTGATGTCGCCGTTGAAATACTGGTAGGTCCAGCCGTTGTGGGTTTTGCCCGCAAAGGCGTCCTGACGGATGTGATACTCATCGAGGGTGGGAAGCTGCCGGTCGTCCGCGTACCAGGTAAACGGCAGCTTGCCGGTGGGCTGGGCGTCGCCGAAGATGACCCGGGCCATCGCGTTGCCCTGCGCCTGCCCGTTATAGGCGCACCAGATGATCGCGTTGGCCTCATCGATGAATTCGCCGATCTCCAGCGCGCCCACCGACTGGATATACACCACGTTGTTGGGGTTGAGCGCGCAGACGTCCCGGGCCAACTGGCCCTGCAGGCGCGGGAAGGCGATGGTGGACCGGTCGCGGCCCTCGTTGGAGTCGCCGCCCTCGGAGCCGATCGCCACAATAACCGCGTCGGCGTTCCGGATGGTATTCTTTTCGTTTTCGGTCAGGGTGACCGCCTGGGCGGGGCCGCGCAGGATGACCTGCAGATCGCCCACATTGTAGCCGCCGGTGCTGCCGATGGTGGCGACGCTGACCGGGTAGCTGCCGCCCTGCACCAACGGGGCGGTGGCGATCATCATGTTGCCGTGGGGCGCGTGGATCCAGAATTCGGCGGTGCAGCCGGCTTTGACGTTGTTCATCTCGATGGTGATGGCGTTGGCTCCGGTGAGATCCACATCGTGATACCACATTTCGCAGTTGGCCATGACATATCCGAACCGCCCGCCGTCGCTGTTTTCAAACACGACATCTTTTATTCTGAAGGCGTCCTTCGGCGTGAGGGCCTGCAGCACCGTGCTGCCGTTCCGGATGGTGACGTTCCGGGTCTGGCCGGCGATGGAATCGCTGTAGCTGCCGCCGGAGATGTAGCTGACGCTGTTTTGGCCGGGCAATCCCAGCACATTTGCCAGCCCCTGCCGCGGGGTGGTGATATCCTCCGGGAAGGGGCGGCCGGAATAGGCGCCCAGCGTGTAATTGGTGGCGATATTCGACGGGCCTACCAGCACGATGTTTCTCTGGGCGGTTTTATCTAAAGGCAGGACAGGTTTCGTGTCGGTCGGCTTGGCTTTTTCGTTCTTGATCATGACGATGCCCTGATCCGCCGAATCCTCCGCCAGCTGCTTGTGCTTTTTGCTGGCGACCTGGTTGGCGTAGGAATATTCGGGTGTGCGGTAAGGGTCCTCCGCCTTGTCGAATTCGCCGGTCCGGAAGCGGGAGACGAAGATCCGCACCAATGCGATATCCATATCGTCCTCCGACATCAGCCCGTTGTTGACCGCCGCCACCGCATTGTTGGGATAGACCGCGCCGCAGTCCATATCGGTGCCGGCCATAATCGAGAGGGCGGTGGCCCCCTGCGGGGTGATATACCCGTCGGCGTCCACATACCGCTGACCCACCTTGACGGCGGTCTGTTTATTGTGTTCCGGGAGCGGCTTCCAGTAGTGGTTGAAGGTCTCGTACATGTTGTTGATCGCGCCGCAGTCGGACACCATAAACCCGCGGAAGCCCCAGCTTTTGCGCAGCAGATCGTCCAAGATATACCGGTTGGCCGAGGCGGGCACCTCGTTGACCCGGTTATAGCCGGTCATCACCGAGCCGACGTTGGTTCCAAGGACGACGCCTTTGAAGGCGCGGGTGAAGTATTCGCGCAAATCCCGGTCGTCCGCGTTCATGGTGCCCCGGTGGCGGTTGTATTCGCTGTTGTTGAGCGCGTAGTGCTTGATGGTGGTGCTCGCTTTGATAAATTTACCGGTGTCGCTCTGGAATCCGGTGACAAAGCCCAGCCCGATCTGCGATGTCAGGAAGGTATCCTCGCCGTAGGATTCGTGGTTGCGGCCCCAGCGGGGGTCCCGGGCCATATTGATGGTCGGGGAGAAGAAGTTGAGCCCCCAGTTCCAGGTCGGATGCAGGCTGAAGCCGCGGGCCTCGTCGCTGATGGCGGAGGCGATCTCCCGGACCAGCTCACGGTCCCAGGAGGCCGCCATACTCAGGGAATAGGGGAAAGAGGTGGCGTTCTGGTCGTCGTGGGTCATGTTGGCGACCCCGTGCAGCGCCTCTTTCCAATAATGGTATTCGCTGATCCCGAGACGGGAGATAGCGGGGGTACTGTTGCCCAGCTGCTTTTCCTTCTCCTGGATCGTCATGCGGGATACCAGATCCGCCGCCCGTTCCTCAAAAGACAGGGTGGTGTCCTGATACGGCAGCGCCGCCGCTTTGATAGCCGGCTCCGGCGCGATCAGATTGAATACGCCGAAGGTGGTCAGCACCATCACGGCACTCATGATAAAACTCAACGGTTTGCGGTAATTTTTTTCCATAGTACACACACTTCCCTTTTTATATAATGGTATAAATCAGTATATCACGAAAACGCGCGGATAGAAATAGACAGTTTTTGGTGTTATATGGGT
>WRDE01000202.1 GCA_009783605.1 Oscillospiraceae bacterium | reverse complement strand
GGGAAACCAATGAGTCCCGCACCCAATCAGAATCAGCGCACAGGCGCAGTCGCGGCTTTAGCCGCACAAGCCCCGAACCGAACAGGCATTGTTTTTACTCAACTGCGGACAACGAATAGGCGAAGTCGGCAGGAACCGCAGTTCCTGCTTACGAGCCCCGAACACGAGCCCCGACCTATCTGTATTCCGGCGGGTTGTTTTTATTGGTGAACCCCAAAATATAGTCGGCCGATACATCATAATATTTACAGCACGCGATCAGATAATCTATCGGCATCGGCCGTTTGCCCAGCTCATACTGCGAATAGGTCGTCTGGGCGACGCCCAATAAATCGGCAACTTGCTTTTGGGTCATATCTTTATCTTCCCGTAATCCTCTGATTCTCTCCTGATATGTCATAGGCGTCTCACTCCTTTGGAATATTATAGTGCAAGTCACCGTGAAGCATTGACAAATAACTCGTAACGACTTATAATGATGGAGTGAATTTCACAAAAAAAGACAGACACGACGGTCTGTCTTTGCACGTATTTGTTTTTATCGTTTTTCAAAAATAATGATATCCTCCACCTTACAATCCAACGCTCCTCTTCATCAATTCACCAATACGTCAACGGCTATATCAAAAAATTTGGCAATCGCCTTTAATTCGATATCTGTAATAAACCGCTGGCCGCTTTCGATTTGTTGGATGGCATTTTTATTTAAGTCCATTCCTGCCAGCTGCAATTTATCGGCAAACGCACGCTGAGACAACCGTTCGGATTTTCTCAATTCCGCAACCTTTTTACCGCATAGATTCAAAGAACCGTCTTCATTTTTATTCTTAAACATAATACTTCTCCGAATTTTGACATTTAGTGGTTGTTATTTAGAAAATTATATGATAATATATACGCAATGCGACCTTTAGTGCGTGTCAAATGGCGTGATATCAAAAAGATTGCAGCCAAAAATTTATTTTGATGTTCCGGATAGTTTTTCATCCCATTCATCCCCTCACCGGTTATTTTCCATTAACTCCGGCAAAAATAACCTGTTCAAACACATACATGTGTGATATAATTTCATCTATTTTGAATCTTCATGCGCATTCCGGTGGTGTTCTTGCACATCCTCTCGCCGTTTCCACAAAAAGTGTTATACTGTTTCATGATGACAAAAAAGGACATTTTTCGATAGAGGAGTCAATGACCATGTATGATGAAAAAACCCTGCGTTCAATCTTTTCCAAGCGTCTGCGGCAGATGCGTCATGTCAGTAACATGACCCAGAAGCAGGTCGCCCAGCTGCTCAACCTCGACCGCTCTACCTACGCGTATTATGAAACCGAAAAAACCTGTCCGTCTTTCGATACGCTGCTGCGGATGTCGCGGCTGTTCCGTGTATCGGTCGATTATTTGATTGGGGCCACCGACCAGTCGTCTATCTCCCCGGTATTGAAACAAACGGTTCCCGCGATTCTGGACGGCGCCAACGCCTATTCCGGCCTGTCGGAAAACGAACAGGCCTTTCTCGCCGTCTACCGCCAGTTGGATCCCCAGGATCAGGAAGCACTGTTCAAGCAGGCGTTAAAACAGGCCCAGATCAATCCATAATCATCCTTTTTTCTTAAAAATATACGCCCCGCGGCCGGCCGCGGGGCGTATATTTTTTATTATTCTATTTATACTATAAACCAATAAGGAGTGACTTTTATGGATTTGTGGGGCCTGGCGAAAGCCTTTTTAATTGGCGGCGGTATCTGCGTGATCGGCCAGCTGCTGATCGATCTGACGGCGATGACACCGGCAAAAATCTTAGTATTGTTCGTCACCGCCGGGGTGGTGCTGACGGCGGTGGGACTGTATGAGCCGTTGGTAGAGCTGGCCGGCGCCGGCGCGACGGTGCCGCTGACCGGTTTCGGATATTCGCTGGCCAAGGGCGCCGAGGAAGGGGTGGCGAAATCCGGCCTGCTGGGCGCCCTCTCCGGCGGCGTAACCGGCACCGCCGGCGGCATCTCGGCAGCGATACTGTTTGGTTATTTGTGCGCGCTGGTAGCTAAATCGGGGGATAAGGCGTAGGAGTGGCGAGTGGTTAGTGGCGAGTGGCGAGAAAAACAACCGGTTGTTATGTTTTGACCGGTTGTTTTTTGGTTTCAAGGAGGGGGTTATGATATTGCGCGCGGATCGGCCATAAAACACAAGTCCTACGTTGTGATTTAATATATTACTGCGAACTAATTCTAATAACCCATTTTTTAAATATTTTGCGGAAATCCGATTTTTCTTTGTATTCATGGTGTAGATTTTTAATTATATCAAAAGGTTTATCGCCTAATTCATGGTGCTTTAAAATTAAACAGTCTTTTCTTTGATAGTGCATAATACCAAGTTCATATGCAACATTTGGGCTATATTTGCTTCCTTCTTCTGCTTCATCAAATAAGGCTATCCCATATTTACAACAATAAATCGCAGCAATAGGATTATAAACATTGTCGGTAATATTCCATTCAGCATTAAAGTCATTATCATCTAAATCATTTCGTGTGCACACACAATTATATCCATACCTTTCAAGTTCTTCTCTTATATAATCGGTAAAATCGCGATTGTAGTCCCTAAATTTCATCATAAGGAAAACATTTTTTTCATAAGGATATTTTTTTAGTTTGTTGAGAATCACTTGTTTGTACGCAACCAATTCAGGAATCAACAAAAAGTTTTCATTCGGGGAAATACGGATAATGTCGTTGCTTTCTTTTAATATAGCATATTCATCAATCATTTCATATATTTTGCGGTGATAATCTTCCTTTTTGGAATTATTAAGAATTGTTTTTTCATAGATATTACCATTTTCATCGTATTCGCTTTGAACCAATACGTCACGAGCTAAACGAAAATCTATCTCTTTAGCACTATGACCATCAGCCTGCAATCTATTTACCACGAGTTCCCTGTCAGAATGTATAAGAACGGGAACAACATCTACAATGTGCTGATAATCTTCAATAAGCTGCAATATTATTTTTCGGCTGCGAACAATTACAAAAGTGTTTTTACATGATATAACAGAATCGGTCAATTCTTTTTTATAAAAACCGTACCATTGATTATCATAAGGATATGTATAGAAGTTTCCTCCGCCCGCTGCTTTCTTTTTTTCTTCAAATTCCTGCGGAGAAACAAAAGTAATATCCAGGTGTTTAGTCGGGCGCGCGTCATCTTTCCTTTTGGCGCGCGTGGTGAATTTGTTAATAATCCTACACGTTTGTGCGTTTTTTAGATGAACAAATTCGACTAAATCGGATTTGCCTGTTCCGGCAGCCCCATCGATAATAAATAAAGTATTCATTGTCGGTTACCCTCCAAATATTTAATAAAAAAATACAGATATAACTATAGCGAAAAAGAAAGAAAATTGCAATACCTATTTTGTAACTTTTTCAGGTATCAACGAATATCATTTAGCATATTTAAGCGACAAACAAGCGACATACCAAATCATAAAACCGCTATAAACCTTGTTATATAGCGGTTTTATGCCGGATATACACAGTCCTTCCCAAAACAAATTCCAACATCAATTTGCCATTTGCCATCCTCAATTCACCACCTGACCCCGCTGCTCGCTCCCGCAATCCATCGGTTCCGGGAGACATAGCCCATACAAATCCGCGGCGCGGCATTCGAGATCCCAGACGGTTTTGGCGTCGCCGGTGAGGTTGGCGGTTTGGGAGGCGCGGGCGAGGAGCGGCAGGGCGGTTTTGGCCGCTTTGGCCGCCGCCAGAATCTCCTCGCCCCGTTGGTTGCACCCGAGGATGCGGATATAGGGGGGCGATTCCAGATTATTCGGGATCCCGAGGTACGCCGACCAGATCAGGCGGCGGATACGGGTCATCGGATAGCGTTTGGTTTTGATCGCCTGCTCCAGTTCAGACAGCGACCGGGCGGTCCGGACGGCGTTATATAGGCGGTTTTCCAGCCCCTCCGAAATACCCGGCACCGCCGACAGCTCCGCTTTCCCCATCCGCCGCAGCGCCGCCAGCACCGCCCGGTCGGCCAGCGTCCGGGCGGTCAGCAGCCGCCCGGCCCCGAGGGCCTCCGAGAAGACGGTATACGCCGCGCCGGGCAGATACGCGGCCGCATTGAGCCAGCTTTTTTCCTGCGCCAGCCGGCGGATATAGCTGGCCGAGGCGATACCGCCGACCGGACTGACCGCGTCATGGGCCGCGCCGAGACGGGGGACGGTAAACGGGCGGATCGGGGAGCTGCGCCGCAGCAGCGCTTTGATGTATTCGATACCCAGCGTGTTATTCGGCGAATCCAACAGCGCCGCCAACCGCTGTCCGCCGGTTTCGGCCAGCGCTTTCTGCTGGGCGTCGGCATACGAGACGCCGTTCTCCATCCGGTACCGCATCATATGCAGAAAATCCTCTCGCAGCATCACCTCCGCCGCCCGCTCCAACAGGGCGGCGTCGCCGCATTCGCTGCCGAAGCTCAGCAGCTCCACACACCGCAGCCCGTCAAGGATCACTACCGCGCCGGCAGCGAACCGTTCGGCCGACGCCATCGCCCAGGGCAGCGGCAGCTCCAGTACCAGATCGATCCCGCAAGCCATCGCCGCGGCCACCCGGTCAGCCTTCGGCGCCAGCGCCGGCTCCCCTCGCTGGGTAAAATTCCCGCTCATCACCGCGACAATATGGCTGGCGCCGGTCTCCGGCGACAGCCGGGTCCGCTCCAGATGGGAGGCGTGGCCGTTGTGGAAGGGGTTGTATTCGGCGATGATTCCGGCG